>JBKJRJ010000023.1:0-16176 GCA_046594705.1 Vicinamibacterales bacterium | reverse complement strand
GCGATGATGATGCCGCCGTAGAGCACGGCGCGCCGCTGGCCGATCAGGCGATCGGCGATCCAGCCGCCGGGCAGCGTGGTCATGTAGACCATCGAGGTGTAGAGCCCGTAGATGGCGCCCGCGGTGGCGGTGTCGAAACCCAGCCCGCCGGTGGCGACCGACGCGGTCATGAACAGGATGAGCAGCGCGCGCATGCCGTAGTAGCTGAAGCGCTCCCACATCTCCGTGAAGAAGAGCGTCGAGAGGCCGCGCGGATGCCCGAAAAACCTGGTATCGAGGGAGGCGGCTGGGTCTGTCATTGAGCCGAGTGTAACCCACCGCCCAAGATTGAAGATTGCAGATTGCAGATTGCGGATTGCTGAGTCATGACTGAAGATTGGTGTGCGTGAACGTTGTCCTGATTGCGACCTACGACCTCGGCCGCCAGCCCTTCGGCCTGGCGTCGCCCGCTGCCTTCCTGCGCGCCGCCGGCCACCGGGTGCGGTGCGCCGATCTGACGCGGACGGCCCTGCCCGAAGGGGAGGTCGCCACCGCCGCCCTGGTCGCGTTTTACCTGCCGATGCACACCGCGACGCGACTGGCGCTCCCGGTCATCGACCAGGTTCGCGCGCTCAACCCGGCGGCACGGATTTGCGCCTACGGGCTCTACGCGCCGCTCAACGCCGATCTGCTGCGCGCGCGGGGCGTGCAGACCATCCTCGGCCCCGAATTCGAAGGGGATCTGGTGAATCTGGCGGATGCCGTTCGCCCTCAGGCGGAGGACCCGCTGCCGCGGGTCGCTTTCATCACGCCCGACCGCAGCGACCTCCCGCCGCTGTCGAAGTATGCGTCGCTGCAGCTGGGCGGGGAGCGCAGGGTCGCCGGCTACACGGAAGCCACGCGCGGCTGCAAGCACCGCTGCCGCCACTGTCCAATTGTCCCGGTCTACGACGGCCGCTTCCGGGCCGTGCCGATCGACGTGGTGATAGCCGACATCCGGGCGCAGGTGGCGGCGGGCGCGCAGCACATCACCTTCGGCGATCCGGATTTCTTCAACGGGCCGACCCACGCGCTGGCGATCGTGGACGCACTGGCGCGCCACTGTCCGGGCGTGACCTATGACGTGACCATCAAAGTGGAGCACTTGAGACAGCAGGCCGCCGCGCTGCCGCGCCTGCGCGATACCGGCTGCCTGTTCGTGACCTCCGCGGTGGAGTCCTTTGACGACGTGGTGCTGGAGAAGCTCGAAAAGGGGCACAGCCATGCCGACTTCGTGGCGGTCGTCCGCCATTGCGAGGCGATCGGTCTGACGCTCTCGCCCACCTTCGTGGCCTTCATGCCGTGGACCACGCTCGAAGGATATGGCTCGACGCTCCGCGAGATCGAGCGGCTCGGCCTGGTGGCCGCGGTCTCGCCCATTCAGTACGCCATCCGGCTGCTGATTCCGCAGGGTTCGCGGATGCTGGAGCTGGCCGACATTCGGGCGCTGGCCGGGTCCTTCGACCCGACGTCGCTGACCCACCGCTGGCGTCATCCCGACCCGCGCGTGGACGCGCTGCAGCAGGCACTCGAGCGGCTCGTCGGCTCCCGCCTCAACGCGCCGCGCGAGGAGGTCTTCGCGCGGGTGTGGGACATCGCGCACGAGGCGGCCGGCGGCGTGCCGCCGCCCCGGGCGCCGCTGGTCTCGCGCTCGGCGATCCCTTACTTGAACGAGCCCTGGTACTGTTGAGCGGAGCCCAGTACAGAGCAGGTGGCTCTGATATAGCGAAGGTAGAAGGTAGAAGGTAGATGCGGGTTCTGGTGGTGTCGCATACGACCGGCTATCAGCTGCGCGCGTTCAACGACGCGGCGGAGGCGATCGGGATCGAGCTCGTGTTCGCGACGGATCGCTGCCACCAGCTGGACGATCCGTGGCAGGACCGCGCCATTCCGATTCGCTTCCACGACGTCGCGTCGTCGGTCGCCGCGATCGTCGCGCGCGCCGCCGCCCATCCGATCGACGGGGTGATTGCGGTGGGGGATCGGCCGGTCGTGCTCGCGGCGCATGCGGCGGTGGCGCTCCAGTTGCCGTGGCACTCCATCGCCGGTGCGCACGCCAGCGCGGACAAGAGGCGCTCCCGCGCGGCGCTGATGAGGGCCGGCCTTCCGAGCCCCCATTTCACCCTCGTTCCCGCTCACCAACTGGCCGGCGCCGCCGCGGCGGTGATGGCGGAGTACCCGTGTGTGCTCAAACCGCTCGGCTTGTCGGGCAGCCGCGGCGTCATTCGCGTCAACACGCCGGCGGAGTTCGTTGCCGGATTCGATCGCATTCGCGCGCTGCTGGCTCGGCCCCAGGTGCGCTCCGCCCGCGCCGGCCTCGACGATCAGATCCTGGTCGAGGCCTACGTCGACGGCCGCGAGTTCGCCGTGGAAGGGGTCATGGTCGCCGGCGCGCTCGAAATCCTTGCGATCTTCGACAAGCCCGATCCGCTCGAGGGTCCCTTCTTCGAGGAGACGATTTACGTGACCCCGTCGCGTCTGCCGGCGGCCGTCACGACCGCCATCGCGGCACACCTGCGCCGGGCGGCGGAGGCGCTGGGCCTGTGGCACGGGCCGGTGCACGCCGAATGCCGCCTGACCGCGGCGGGGGAGATCTACGTGCTCGAAGTGGCCGCGCGCCCGATCGGCGGGCTGTGCTCGCGGGTGCTGACCTTCACGGGGACTGAGCGCTCGACCGCGGGGCCCAATCCCGCCACATCGCTCGAGGAGGTACTGCTGCGCCACGCCGCCGGGAGCTCCATCGCGCACTACCGCCGGGAATCCCGCGCCGCCGCGGTGATGATGATTCCGATTCCCGCGCGCGGCATCTACAGGGGGGTGGAAGGGAAGACCGCGGCGCGCCTCGTCGCGGGGGTCACGGAGATCCGGATCACCGCGAAGGTTGGCCAGTTGCTGGAAACCCTGCCGGAAGCCGGGAGTTACCTGGGATTCATCTTCGCGCGCGGGACGACGCCCGAGGCGGCGGAGACGTCAGTCCGGGCGGCGCACGCCGCCTTGAGGTTCGACCTCGGACGTGAGCTGAGGGTGCAAACCGGGTAGTTGGCAGTCCCAAGGGCCGCGGGCCGCGGCCTGGCGTGCTCCCACCGACCGAACTACTGCTTCCCCTGCGCCGGCGGCACGTAGCCGGGCGGCAGGGCGGCCCCCTCCCCGAAGAAGAAGTCCTCCATGTGTTTCGCCACCAGCTGCTGGGCCTCTTTCTGCCACGGCATCAGCCGATATTCGTTGAGGATCATCTTCATGCGCTCTTCCCAGAGTTTCCAGCCTTCGGCTGAAATGTTCTCGAAAATGCGCTGCCCGAGCTCGCCCGGCCAAGGCTGGGTCTCGAGGGCTGGCATGTCGCGCTGAAGTTTCTTGCAGAAGACCGTACGGGGCGCCATATCTCCATGCTAGTGCAAAACCGGCGGTTCAGCACCTCATGTATTGGGAGACGTAAAACCGTGTAGCGATTTCTTCCAGCGCGATTTCACCACCCGGCCGGCTCATCACTAGTGGTAGAATTTACAGGCACTTCCGTCAAAACGCCCAAGGGTGCGTCCCGGCCGGGCTGGCACAAGGTTTGAACTCAAGAGCGCGGTAGAACTGTATGATGGAGTTGCAAACACCCCCGTCGGCCCCCTCAAAAGAGCCCCAGGACGTGCCTGTGACGCCACCCACCGAACCGACGCCTGCGCCCGTGCAGGACCCGCCGGCCGACCCGGATACCGCCCCGATGGTGGTCCAGAGCGGTCGATGAGGACCCATCCGGGGGTGAACGACATGACTGATGTTGCAAAGGACCGTACGATGATCAACGGAGAGCGCAAGGAACGCCGCGGCTTCGCCTCGATGTCCCCGGAAAAACAGCGGGAGATCGCCAGCAAGGGCGGGCGCGCCGCACATCAGAAGGGCACCGCGCACGAGTGGACCTCGGACGAGGCCCGGAACGCAGGCCGCAAGGGCGGCCAGATTAGCCGCGGCGGGCGCGGCCGGCTGCCGGAGCCGACCGACCTCCCGAGTGGGACGTCGGCCGACGCGACCGCCGAGTAGTCGACGCGAGATGGGCCGGGCCTATTGCGTCCGGCAGTGGAAGCTTTTGGAGGCAGTGCGTATGTTGAGGAATCGGATCTTGTTTGCCGCCGCGTTGACGCTGGCCGTCGCGTCGAGCACCGCGGCCCAGTCGACCACGGGCACGACGACAACCACCCAGACGACCCAGACGACAACGTCCGGGAACATGATGACGTCCGACGACGTGCAGACTCGTCCCGCGACGACGACCTTCATGGGCGATACGGGTCTTTGGTACGTACCGACCGGTGAGGTGCTGCCGCGGAAGAAGTGGTCGATGAGCGCGTATCGCGTCAACTTCGACGACAACCAGGGCTTCACCGATGTCTCGAACTGGCCGCTGACCTTCGGGTTCGGCGTCGCCGACCGCGCCGAGATTTTCGGATCCTGGGTGCTGGTCAACCGCATCGACCGCGACATCCGGCCGCTGTACATCAGCACCATCCCGCGGGCCGGCGGCGTCGTGCCGCAGAACCCGTTGGCGAACGACACCTGGAACGGCAACAACCTGGGTGACCTTTGGCTCGGCGCCAAGGTCAACCTGACGTCGCAGTGGCGCCAGCAGCCGGCGGCGTTCGCGCTGCGCGGCATGGTCAAGCTGCCGGTCGGCGACGAGGACAGCGGCGCGAGCAGCGGCAAGGCCGACTTCGCGTTCGACGCCATCGTCAGCAAGGAATTCAACGAGCGCGTCGAAATGTCCGGCTACGGCGGCTACATCGTTCGTGGCAACCCCGACCAGGTCGAGACCACCAACGGCTTCCGCTGGGGCCTCGGCGCCGGCATGCCGAGTCGCAAGTCTCTCCGCCTCACCGCGGAAATCGACGGCGAGCTCTACTCGAATGACCGGCTCCGCACCAAGCAGGTCATGCTCGCGACCGACGGCTCGTTCCTGCCGGTCGGCTTCGAGTCCGACGTCAAGAACCCGGTCAACTTCAACCTCGGGCTGACCTGGCAGGGGAAGAAAGGCCTGTTCGCCGGCCTCGGCTACACCTACCGCTTCACGGTGGACAAGCGCAGTGAATACATCGGCCGCTACACCAACGGCGCGGGCGATCGCATGGACATCGTCGGCCGCATCGGCTACCACCCGGGCGTGCGGGTGTATGTCGCCCCGCCGCCCCCGCCGCCACCCGCTCCGGCACCGGCGCCGGCGCACGACCTGTCGGTGAAGGCCGCGTGTGATCCCTGCACGGTGGAAGTCGGCAAGACCTCAACCGTCAGCGCCGTCGCGACCGACTCGATCGGCTGCAGCGTGACCTACTCGTGGAGCGCCCCGGCCGGCACCTTCACGAACCCGCGCACCCAGAACACGCCCTGGACGGCGCCGATGCAGACCGGCCCGGTGCCGGTGACCGTCACGGTGACCTGCCCGACCGACGGCAAGACCGCGAGCGACCAGGTCACCATCCAGGTGATCGCGGCGCCGGTGGCCGCGCCGATCGTCTTCGAGGACGTCCACTTCGACTTCGACCGCTACAGTCTGCGGCCCGAAGCCGTGCGGACCCTCGACGAGGCCGTCGCGGTGCTGCAGCGTAACCCCGAGGTGCGGGTCGAGATCGAAGGCCACACCTGCAACATCGGCACGGCCGAATACAACATCGCGCTCGGCGAGCGTCGCTCGAACTCCGTGCGCGACTACCTCGTCAGCCGCGGCATCAATGCCAACCGCTTCACGACCGTCAGCTACGGTGAAGAGCGGCCGAAGTACGAGAACGCGCGCGAAGAGACCCGGCGCCTCAACCGCCGTGCCGCGCTCGTCGTTCGCCTGACCCGGTAACATCGGGACGGACACAGCGAAGACGGAAGAAGGATCACTCCTTCTTCCGTCTTTTTCTCTTTCTCACCCCAAGAGGTTCCCATGCGGTTTATCAACATGTACCTGATCGGGTACTTCATCCTCCTGTTCGGCGCGCTGGCCGCGCTGTGGTACGGCGGCGTCCTTCGGCACGTCTCCGCGGCCTGGATCGTCATCGGGCTGGTGATTGCGGTCGGGCTCGGCATCATGCTTTCGGTGTCAGGCGGCAAGCCGGAAATCACTCGCGAATAAGCTCGCTGCGTCGACCACGTTCTTGGCACGCGATGTGGTTACACTTCATTGCGTGCCTTGTTTGTTCTCCCGCCTCTGCTGTTCCGTGCTGCTGGTCTGCCTCCTCGCGTCCCTGTCGGGCTGCATCGAGGGGCAGGGGGCGGTTCGGGTCAACTCCCTGAAATTCACCGGCGTCAAGGCGGTCACGGCCGGCCAGCTGAAGTCCGTTCTGGCGACCGCGCAGAGCTCGAAGCTGCCATGGGGCGTCAAGCACTACTTCACCCGCGAACAGTTCGAGGCGGATCTGAAGCGCATCACCGCGTTCTACAAGGACCGCGGGTTCCCTGATGCCAAGGTCACCTCGTTCGACGTCGCCCTGAATGACAAGCAGGACGCCGTCAATGTGACGGTGAATATCGACGAGGGCCAGCCGGTGCTCGTGGAGCTGGTGGAGTATGTCGGCTTCGAGAGTGTGCCGGGGCCGGGGATCACCGAGCTCCGCAGCCGCGGCGCCCTCCGTGGCGGCCTGCCGCTCGATCGCGCGGTCGCCCAGGCGTTACGCGAGAGCGCGCTCGACGAGGTCAAGGAAAACGGTTACCCCTACGCGAGCGTCCGTCTGACCGAGCGCCCCGGCCAGAATGAAAAATCACGCGTCCTCACGTTGACGGCGACGCCCGGCAAGCTGGCGCACATTGGTGCCATTGAGGTGTCGGGCAACACGACGGTCAGTGACGACCTGGTCAAGCGTCAACTGACCTTCAAGCCGACCTGGCGCTTCCGGCTCAGTGAGGTGCAGGAGAGCCAGCGCAAGCTGTACGGGCTGGAGACGTTTCAGTTCGTCAATATCGAACCCGTGCTCAACGAGGGGGAGCAGCCCGAGATCGTCCCGGTCAAGATCACGGTCACCGAAGGCAAACATCGCAAGGTGAATTTTGGCGTCGGCTATGGCACCGAGGAGAAGGGCCGCGTCTCGGCCGACTGGCGTCACGTCAACTTCTTCGGCGGCGCCCGGACCATGCAGCTGCAGGGCAACTACTCCGCGCTCAGCAAGGGCGGGCGCGTCAACTTCCGGCAGCCCTCGATCTTCAGCGCGCGATCGAACCTGCTGCTCACGGGCCAGTCGTGGCACCGCAACGAGCCCGCCTACACCCTGAACACCAACGGCGGTAAGGTGACGGTCGAGCGCACGCTGGCGCGACCGGGACCCCTTTCCCGGCGCTCGGCCAGCAGCTCCGTGTCGCTGACGTATACGAACGAGTTCCAGAGCTACCGTGTCTCCGAGGTCGCGCTCAACACGCCGTCGTTCTTGAAGACGTTGATTTCCCTCGGGCTGGATCCACTCAACGGCACCGCCCGCGGTCTGCTGTCTTCGGTGGACCTGGATCTGCACCGTGCCACCTCGGACAGCGCGATCAACGCGAGGCGGGGCTACGCGTTCGACGCGCACCTCGAGAAGGCCGGGTCGCTGTTGCGTGGCGACTACGATTTCGTGGAAACCATCATTGATGGCCGCTACTACGTGCCGCTCGGCGAGCGCGCGGTCGTGGCGGTCAAGGCGCGGGGAGGGTCGATCGGAACCGTCCGCGGAGACAACCTGAAGGTGCCGTTCTTCAGGCGCTACTTCCTCGGCGGCGCGACCAGCCTCCGCGGCTGGGGACGGTTTGAGGTCTCGCCACTGTTCGAGGGTTTGTCGATCGGAGGGCACACCATGTTCGAGAGCTCCGCCGAGCTGCGCGTGCCCATCTGGGGCAACCTCAGTGGCGTGCTGTTCGCCGACGCGGGCAACGTCTGGAACAACGCGTGGGACTTCAATTTCAACGACCTCCGCAAGGACATTGGCCCCGGGCTCCGCTACCTGACGCCGATTGGTCCGCTGCGGGCCGATTTGGGCTACCAGCTGAACCCGATACAAGGCCTGGTGATCGACGGCAAGCCGCAGACCCGTCGCTTCCGCTTTCATTTCTCCATCGGGCAAGCGTTCTAACGGCACGAGATCACTGGTTACTGACATCTGATGCTGCAGAGTCGTCTCACCCCGGCGAACAGATACGTGCGGCGCACACTGCAGATCGTGGCGCTGGTCGGCACGCTTCTGATTGGCATCATCGCGCTGGCGCTGATCGTGTCGCAGACGTCGTGGTTCCGCGACTGGCTGCGCAAGTACGTCGTCCGCCAGTCGGCCCAGTACGTGAACGGCACCGTGTCGATCGGGAGCCTTGGCGGGAACCTGTTCTACGGCATCGAGCTCGGCGATGTGTCGATCGCCGTGAACGGCGAGCACATCCTGACGCTGAAGCAGGTGGAGGTGAAATACAGCCTGGCGCAGCTGGTGTCGCAGGGCGTGACGATCGAGCAGATTCGGGTCATCCAGCCGTACGTGCTGCTGCGGCGCGACGCCAGCGGCTGGAATCTCGGGCGGCTCGTCAAGCGGCAGGCGCAGGAAGCCGATCGGCAGGGCCCGCGCAAGCCGATCACGCTGCCGGATATCCAGATCATCGACGGCAGCCTGGCGGTGGATGATCGCACGCCATCGCCGTCCTACCGGATACCCTCGCGGATCAACGCGCTCAACGTGAAAGCGTCGTTCGCCTACGCCCCCGTGCACTACAGCGTCACGCTGCAGCAGTTCAGTTTCAGCGGCAAGGCGCCGGATCTGACCGTCAGGCAACTGACCGGCGCGTTCGCGACCAAAGACGACGACCTCAACGTCAACAAGCTGTTCTTCGAGACCGCCGAGAGCGCCCTGTCGATCGACGGCGTCATTCACAACTATCTGGCCTCACCGTCGATGCAGGTGACCGTGTCCGCGCCCAAGCTGTCGCTGCCGGAGTTTGGCGGCGTGCTGCCCCTCGTCCTGGGCTACCACCTGCATCCGTCGTTCGACGTGAAGGCGGACGGTCCGTTCGAACGGGTGCGGATGGCGCTGAACGTCAAGTCCGAAGCCGGCAGCGCGAGCGGCACTGTGACGGCTGATCTCAAGGCGCCGGACCTCGGCGTCCAGGGAGACGTCAGCCTCACGAACCTCGACCTCGCGCCCATCCTGAAAGACCCGGCGCAGCGGAGCGACATCACCGGCCACGCCAAACTGGACGTCAAGGTGGCCGGCAGCCCCGCGTCGGCCTCCGCGCTCGAGCGCCTGCGCGCCCACGTGGTGTTCCAGGGTCCGACGGTGGTCGCGGCCGGCTATCGCGCGACCGACGTCCGGGCCACTGTGGACATCGCGGGCCGGCGCATCGCGCTGGACGCCCGCGCGAAGGCCTACGGCGGGACCGCCACCGCCAGGGGGGTCATCGTCGCGCCGGGGCCCGCGGCGGAGCCCACCCGCATCGATCTGACCGGCAGCGCGGCGCACATCAACCTCGCCGGTCTGCCGTCGAACGTCAGCGCGCCGCGCATTCCCACCAATCTGAACGCCACCACCTACCGGGTGAAGGGCACCTTCGGTCGGAACACCGCCGTCGAAGGCGCGGCGACGATGGCGGAATCCACGATTGCGGGCGGGACTATCTTGTCGGGCACGGCCGGGGAATTCGCAATCACTACTGGCCAGGGCAAGGCCGGACTGCGCAGCCTCACCTACGCTGCCCGCGGCGAGGTCCGCGCCATGAACCTGCAGCGTGTCGGGGAGGCCTTTCAGATCGCCGCGCTGGCCAGGCCCGAGTACGACAGCCTGGTCAACACCACGTTTGATGTGAAGGGGAGCGGAGTGCCCGGCACCGTCACTCGCGTCGACGCGACCGGCACAGCGACCGACTCCCGCGTCTTCGGGGCTGCGGTGCCCACCGTGGCGTATGACGTTCATCTCGTCAGCGGCGCGGCCGGACTGCAGAGCCTGACCTATACGGCCAAGGGAGCGGTTCGCGATCTCAACCTTCAGCGGGTGGGCACGGCCCTCGAGATTCCCACGCTGGCGAAGGCTGACTACGACAGCCGGATCAACACGCAGTTCGACGTGCAGGGGACCGGCACCGCGATCGCCGAGATGCGGCTCGATGCGACCGGGGTCGCCACCGACTCGCAAGTCTTCGGCGGCGCGCTGCCGCGCATGGGCTACGAAGCGCACCTGGCAGACGAGGCGCTGACGGGCAAGGCGACCGGCGAGTTCCGCGACATCAATCCCGCGCGTGTGGCGGCCAATCCGCGCCTCGACGGGCGTGTCAGCGGCTCGGTGGATGCGACGTTCGGGATCGCCAGGATCTCGGCGCCGATCACGCCCGACGCGATCTCGGCCGACGGTCGGGTCACCCTGACGAAGAGTGACGTGGCGGGCCTCGCGATCGATTCGGCCGACATCCAGGGCCAGTATGCCAACCGCCGCGGCACGCTGCGACAGGCCACCGTCAAGGGGCCTGACCTGGACGTCCAGGCGTCCGGCAACGTCGCGCTCGATCAGGCCGGTCAGTCGAACCTGAAGTATCACGTCGCCTCGACCAATCTGGCCAGCCTCGGCAAGCTGGTGGATCAGCCGCTCGCCGGGTCGGTCGTGCTCGATGGCACGGTCACCGGCAACGCCTCGTCGCTCCGCGCGGTCGGCGCGATGAACGGATCGAATCTCGGCTACCAGGACAACAAGGCGCTCGACCTCAATAGCACATACACGGTCACCGTCCCGAATCTGGAGTGGGCACGCGCCGACGTCCAGGCGGAGACGAAGGGAACCTTCGTCCAGATCGGCACCATCCAGATCAACGTGCTCACGGCGACCACCAGCTACGCCAACGGCACCGTCACCTTCCAGGCGCGCCTGGTGCAGGCCCCGTCGAACTCCGCGGTGGCGGCGGCTGCCGGCGTGCCGAGCAGCGGTGCGCGCGAGGTCGACGCCAGCGGCAGCGTGGTGTTCCATCCCGAGCACCAGGAGCTGCACCTGCCCAACCTGGCGCTGCGCACGCTGGGCGTCGAGTGGAAGAACGCCCCGGGGAGTGCGCCGACCATCAAGTATGGCAACAACCGGATCGAACTGCAGGATGTCCGGCTGGTCAACGCCGACCAGGAGCTCGACGTCGCCGGCATCTTTTCCCTCGGCGACAATCCCCAGCTCGGCGCCGTGACGGTGCGCGCCAAGAACGTCGACATCGCGCAGCTGGAAAAGCTGGCGTTGCAGAACCGCGGCTTCACCGGACGGCTCGATGCCGACGCCCGGATCGCCGGCAGCGCCAGCGCGCCCGAGATTACCGGCCGCGCGGCCGTCTCGAATGGCGGCTTCCAGCAGTTCAAGTACCAGTCGCTCACCGCCGACATGACCTACGCGGCCAACCGGGTCGGCCTCGACGCCAGGCTGGTGCAGGTGCCCGGCACCGAGCTCACGGCGAAGGGCACGCTGCCGATGAGCGCGCTGCGCCCGTCGCCGCAAGGCGAGACCGGCCATAGCGAGGCCGCGGCCGGCGATGCCATCGACTTGACGATCCAGTCCACCCGGGTGGACCTGGGGATCATCCAGGGGTTCACCACCGCCCTGACCAGCGTCACCGGGACGGTCCAGGCGGACGTGCGGGTCACCGGCTCGGGCCGCGATCCCCACCTGAACGGCTATATCGATCTGCAGAACGGCGCGTTCGTCGTGCCGCAGGCCAACGTCCGCTTCTCCGGCCTGACCTCCCGGTTCGAACTGCTGCAGGACCGCGTGCACATTCCGGCATTCGAGATCAAGGACGAACACGGGAAACCGCTGCGGATCCAGGGAGACCTCGCGTTCCACGAGCGTCAGGCCGGCGCCATCAACGTCGGGATCGACGCCGACGACTTCAAGGTGATCGACAACGAGCTGGGCAACGTGCATCTCGAGTCGCACCTGAAGCTGACCGGCGATCTGCGCAAGCCGCGGCTCGAGGGGGAGGTGCGCACCGACTCCGCGAGGCTCGAGATCGACCGGATCCTGTTGTTGTTCACCAGCCCCTACGCGCAGGAGGCGCTGCCGGACGTGGTCTCGGCGCAAGAAACGACGACCAGCGCCAAGGGGGCCAATGAAGCGACCAGTGATGCGCTGGCCCGCGGCCGCGAAATCAGCGCCGACCAGGCGCCGCAGCGGAACGCGTCGGCGGCCGACATGCCGGCGCCCAAGACCGGCCTCTTTTCCGCACTGGCGCTGGACGTGCGGTTTGTGGCGCCCGACAACCTCGTGCTGCGCGGCAGCGACCTGCGCCCGGGCGGCGCCACCGCCTCGCAGGTCGGCAACGTCAACGCCACCGTCGGGACGGACCTGCGCATCCGCAAGCAGCCTGACGGCCCGGTCACGCTCCTGGGCACCGCCAAGACGGTGCGGGGATTTTATGAGTTTCAGGGCCGCCGCTTTACGATCCAGCGGGACGGCCAGGTGCAGTTTCGCGGGCTCCCGGACCTCAACCCGGACATCGACATTTCCGCGGAGCGGCTGATCCCGAATACCGGCGTCACCGCGCGGGTCCACATCACCGGCAGCGCGCGGGCGCCGCAGGTGGCCCTGAGCAGCGATCCGCCGCTCGACGAGGCCGACATCCTGTCGCTGATTGTGTTCAACCGCTCGGTCAACGAGCTGGGCAGCGGCGAGCGCGCGTCGCTCGCGGAAACCGCCGGCGGCATCGCCAGCGGCTTCGTCGCGTCCGCGCTGGGCCGCTCGATCGGCAGGGCGCTGGATGTCGACCTGTTCGAGATCACCACGAGCGACCCGACCACGGGTGAGACCGCCGGCGGCGTGACGCTCGGCAAGCAGTTGAGCGACCGGGCCTTCGTCCGCTTCCGGCAGCAGTTCGGCCAGCGCAGCTTCACCGAGTTCATGCTCGAGTACCAGCTGGCGAAGTTTTTGCGCCTCGACACCCGCGTCGCGCCCGAGACCAGTGGCGTCGCCAACCGCCTGACCCAGCGCCGCGTCGAGCGCGCCGGGATCGATTTGATCTTCTTCTTCAGCTACTAGGGATCCTTACAGCGCTTTTCATCAGGCCGTAGTCGGGCGCGCGGATCTGGAGACGGAGGACAGAGGCGGAGACGACGGAGTGTCCGGAGCAACACGGGACCACCTTCGCACGAGGAGACGCGGAGACCCGGAGCACGGAGGTCTGACCACCGCGTAGTCCGCGGCCCGACCGTCCGCCTGTTCCGCCTAATGCCCGGGGCTCACACCGGCCGAGTGCCGGGTGAGCTGCCGGTGCGGTCCGCCGCGCCGCGCGTGCGCGGCGGACGGGCAGACCAGGACGGGGAGACGAGCCACGCAGACGCGAGAGGTGGCTCGTCTCCTCGTCCTGGCCTGCCCGTCCGCGGCCGGCCGTATGGCCGGCCCGGCGGACCCGAGCGGCAGCCCTCCGTGCTCCGTGACTTCGAGTCTCCGTGTGCGAAGGTGGTCCGTGTGCTCCGGACCTTCCGTCGTCTCCGCCTCTGTTCCTCCGTCTCCAGCCGCGTGCTACACACAAGCCCAAAACGCAATAGCCGTGCCCAGGCGCCGCGACGAGCCGCCGGCTGTCACCAAGGCACACGGCGCAGCCACGAAGACCAATTGTTCGACCTCAGTGCCTGCCGAGCAATGCCACCTGCACGCGCGCGTCGTTGAAGCAGGCGCCGGCGCCGAGGTCGCTGAGCGTGTCGGGCGCCAGCGCGTTCGAGGTCGAGCCGTTGAAGGTGTTCTTCCGCCAGACGCCTTTCGAGAACGAGACGGTGCCGCGGCGGACGTCGGCCGTGACGTGGGCCGGACAATGCAGCTCGCCGAGCGTGTTGAACGCGCGGACCGGGTCGTCCTGCTCGATCCCGCGCGGCGCCGCATCCTCCGGATGGATGTGCAGCACGGCGGCGCGATCGCGCAATTCTCCAAGAGTCGAGGAAATCGTCTTCTCGCTTGCCGGCGAAATCAGTGCGAGCGGGAACCGCTCGGTGCCCGGGTCGGCCTGGTATCCGTACAACCCCGCCGGCGCGTCGCCGGCGATCTCCTCCGGGAACAGGTTCACCCTCTGATCCGGCGTCAACGGAAAGACGTCCACGAACTGAATCGGAGCACCGTCGTGCGGCGGCGTGGCGACACCCCGTTCGATCAGCTCCGCGCCGACGCCCGGCATCCGGCCCGTGAGACGCATCAGCGTCTCGGTTTCATCCTCCGCGCATCCCACGCCCAGCCGCTCCGCCAGCTCCGAGAACACATCGGCGTTGGTCCGTGCCTCGCCCACCGGCTGGATCACCGGCCTGACCAGCTGCAGGGTAATCGGCCCATACGATTTGGCAATGTCGTAATGCTCGAGAAACGTGGTGGCGGGCAGCACGACATCCGCGAACCGGGCGGTGTCGGTATACACCTGCTCGAAGACCACCGTGAACAGATCGTCGCGCTTGAGCCCCTCGAGCACGCGGTTCTGATCGGGCGCGGTCGCCAGCGGGTTGCAGTTGTAGACGAACAGCATCTGCACGGCCGGCGCGGTGTACTCGAGCAGGGCACGGCCGAGTTGATTCATGTTGACCAGCCGCGTCGCCGGTTCCGGCGTGTCGATCCAGCTCGCCGACTTCAGTCCGAACGCGAGCGAATTGCTCATCGAATAGCCGCCGCCCCGGATGCAGAATTTGCCGCCGACCGACGGCAGCGCCAGCACGGCCGCGGCCGCCGACCCGCCGTTGCGGTTGCGCTCCAGCCCCCAGCCGCAGCGAACCAGCGCGGGTGACGAGGCGACGTAGAGGTCGGCGAGCCGACGCAGCGCCGCGGGATCGATCGCCGCTTCCTCGGCGGCTCGCTCGATGGTCCACGGTGCGGCGGCCTCGCGCAGGCGATCTGCGCCGCGAGTGTGGCGATCGAGGAACGCCTGGTCGGCATGGCCCTCCTCGAACATCACCCGGTGCAGCGCGAGCGCGACCGGGAGGTCGGTCCCTGGGCGCACGGCCAGGTGCAGGTCGGCCTGTTTCGCCAGCGCCGTCGTCCGCGGATCGATGACGACGAGCGTGGCGCCGGCGGCCTGCGCCTCCTTGATGAAGGGTACCAGGTGGATGCCCGAGGCGGATGGGTTGACGCCCCAGAGGATGATCAGCTTGGCGTGGGGATAGTCCTGGTAGACGACGGTGGCCATTTTGCCGTAGAGGCCGAGGCTCGCCGCGCCGGTGGGGGCCGCGCAAATCGTCGTCGCCAGCCGCGACGTGCCGAAGCGGCGCCACAGTTCCGCGTCGTTGGTGCTCTGGGTGAGCAGCCCGTTGGAACCGCCGTAATAGTAGGGCAGGATGGCCTCGGCGCCGTCGGCGAGCTTGATCTCCTGCATGCGGCGCGCGATGAGATCGAGCGCCTCGTCCCACGTCACGCGCAGGTAGCTGCCGGCGCCCTTGGCGCCCTGACGGACCGACGGATAGAGCACGCGGTCCTCGCCGTACACGCGCTCGTCGAACCGGCGGACCTTCGCGCAGATGAAGTTCCTGGTGACGGGATTGTCGTCGCCACCGTCAATCTTCTGGACGCGGCCGTTCTCGACGGTCACCTCAAGGGTGCAGGCGTCAGGACAGTCGAGCGGGCAGGCGGTGCGGACGGTGGAATGCCCCCAGGATCCGGGAGCTTCAGTGCGAGCCATGGCCGATTATACCGGCGAGGACGCAGTTGGCCGTTGGCAGTGGGGTTTGCACGGCAACCCCACTGCCACTAGGATGGCCGCGGAGGCTGATGAATGGCAGACTTGACCGGGCGGATGATCGGCGCAATGCAGGCGGACGTGAAGACGTTCACCGAAATCGAGGCGGACACCAGCGCGATGGGGCAGGCGGTCACGGTGATCGTGATCGCGGGGGTCGCCTCGCTGATCGGGAACTTCTTTCGCGCGGGACTGATGGCCGGGGTGCTGGGACTGATCGCCTCGCTGGTCGGCTATGCCTTGTTTTCGTTCCTGGTCTTCCTGATTGGTACCAAGCTCATGCCCGAGCCGGCGACCAAGGCGGACTTCGCTGAAGCGTTCCGCGTGATCGGGTTCGCGGCATCCCCTGGCGTGTTCAACGTGCTGGCCATCATCCCGGTCGTTGGCGTGCTGGTTGGACTGGTGGTCGCCTTGTGGAGCCTCGTGGTCGCCGTCGTCGCGGTGCGTGAGGTGCTCGATTACTCGAACACCGGCCGCGCCATCATCGTCTGCCTGATCGCGGCAGTGGTGTGCTGGATCGTGCTGACCATC
>JBKJRJ010000251.1:0-7757 GCA_046594705.1 Vicinamibacterales bacterium | reverse complement strand
GCGGACCACCGGGGCCGGCGGGGTCGCCCCGAAGCCGGTCTCGGCCAGCACCGCTTCGTCGCGGTCGGCCGTATCGTGGTGGCCGCTGGCAAACGCGCCGGCGCCCGGCGGCCCATGGCCGGGCTCGACGGTCAGGTAGGCCTCCACCGCTTCGCGCACGAGTTCAGCCATCGGCTGCTTGCGCCGGATGCCCTCCATCTTCAGGCGCAATTCGAGCTCGGCCTCGAGGTAGATGGTCGTCCGCTTCATATGCTTATGTTAGCATATCCACCATTCAGACGCCCGGCGAGCCGTCCGCCACGTCGTAGGTCTCCTGCTTCCAGACCGAGAACCCACGAGCCAGGTAGTTCGGCAAGGCCGAGCCGTGGTCGAGCGACGAGGTGTGCAGCCACACCCGCGTCGCGCCCAGCGCCCATGCCCGCTGCACGGCCTCCGTCAGCATGAACTTGCCCATGCCTTGCCCGGTGAACGCGGGCAGCAGGCCGAAATAGGCGATCTCGACGGCCCCATCGTCGTGGCGCCGCAGCTCGAAATAGCCGGCCGGGTCGTGCTTGACGCGCAGCAGCCACAACTCGAGCGCCGGGTCGGCCAGGTAGGCGGTGATCTCCTCGTCGGTCCAGCCGAGGCGATCGATCCAGTGATAGTCACGGCCGACGTCCGTGTACAGCCGCCGCCACAGCGACGGCGGGCAGTCATCGAGCCGTTCGGCTCGCGCGTCGGACGAGGGGGCGTGAGCCGCGTCCAGCTCGGCGCGGTCGGTCATCTGGAGGAAGGTACGGACCGCGTGCCGGGTCATTCGCCTCTCGCGCGCACCAGCGCGTCTCGCCAGCGGCAGGCGGAGGTGAACACGTCGTCGACCGCCCCCCCGGATTCGAGCGAGTCCCGCAGGTCCGTGAGCGAGCCGATCAGCGCGTCCAGCGCCTCGCGCAACACGTCGGCATTGGTCGCCGCCACGTCGCGCCAGATATCGGGTGGGCTGGTGGCCAGCCGCGTGGTGTCGTGCAGTCCGGTGCCGGCCAGCTCGAGCCCCGCGTCGCCCGCCAGGGTGCCGACGACGTGCATGAGCGCGCTCGCGGTCAGCTGCGGCAGGTGGCTGACGGCGCCGACGAACCGATCGTGGAGCTCCGGCGTCATGATGTGCGGCACCCCCCCGAGACCCTCGACGAACTGCTCGAGACGAGCCAGGGACTGAGGGGCGTGGTCGGGCTGCGGCGTGAGAATCCACGGCCGGCCGTCGAACAGGTCGGCGCGCGCCTCGGCCGGCCCGCCGCGCGCGGCGCCGGCCATGGGGTGCCCGCCGATGAAGTGGAGTGACGGAAGCAGCGAGGCGGCGGCCACGATGTGGCGCTTGGTGCTCCCGGCGTCGGTGACCAGCGTGCCGGAGACCACGCGCGCGGTGAGCGCCTCGAGCAGCGCGATATTGACCCGAATCGGAGCGGCGAGCACCACCAGTTCCGCCTCGGACACCCCGCCAAGATCGTCCCCGGCGTCGATTCTGCCGATCGCCATCGCCGGCCACCGCCGGCTGGCAGCCATGGCGATCGAGCCGCCGATCAACCCAACCCCTACGATCGCGATGCGTCGGAACACGGGGTCGTCATCCACTCACCACTCACCACTGCGCGCTTCGCACTGCGCACTTGCGCACGTCGCACGTTGACCTCGCGCCGCGCACGTTGCACTTCGCACGTCGCACTTACACCCCCCAGCCGCGGCGCGCCACGGGTTCGAGGCAGATGCTGCGGCCAATCGCCGGGGCGATGATGCGCAATTCGGCCATCAGCCGATCGAATTGCGCAGGGAACATCGACTGGGCGCCGTCGCTGAGGGCGTGGTCGGGATCGCAGTGCACTTCGATGATCAGGCCGTCGCAGCCCGCCGCGACCGCGGCGCGCGCCATCGGCGCCACCTTGTCACGCTTGCCGGTGCCGTGGCTCGGGTCGACGACGATCGGCAGGTGGCTGAGCTGCTGGATGACCGGGATCGCCGAGATGTCGAGCGTGTTGCGGGTGTAGCTCTCGAAGGTGCGGATGCCGCGTTCGCAGAGCATGACGTTCATGTTGCCGCCCGACAGGATGTATTCGGCCGAGAGCAGCCACTCCTCGATGGTCGCCGAGATGCCGCGCTTGAGCATCACCGGGACCTTCGAGTGCCCGAGCTCCCGCAGCAGCGTGAAGTTCTGCATGTTGCGCGCGCCGACCTGCAGGATGTGCGCAAAGCGCTCGATCAGCTCGAGCTGGCTGATGTCCATCACCTCGGAGATGAGCAGCAGGTTGTGCCGGTCGGCCGCCGATCGCAGCAGGCGCAGCCCTTCCTCCCCGAGCCCCTGGAAGCTGTAGGGGCTGCTGCGCGGCTTGAAGGCGCCGCCCCTGAGGATCTTGGCGCCGGCGCGTTTCACCGCCGCCGCGCTGGCTTCGACCTGCTCCTCGCTCTCGGCCGAGCACGGCCCCGCCATTACGATCACCTCGTCGCCGCCGATGCGGACGTCGCCGATGGTGATGACCGTGTTCTCCTGCTTGAAGGTCCGGCTCGCCAGCTTGTAGGGCTCGGTGATGCGGTGGACCTCCTGCACGCCGTCGAGCACTTCGAGGAGCGCCGTGTCGAACTGCCGCGTGCCGCCGACCGCACCGAGCACCGTGCGCAGCGCGCCGGTTGAGCGGTGGACGTCGAACCCCATCTCCGTCAGTTTGGCGATCACGCTCTGCAGCTGCGCGTCGGTCGCCCGTTCCCGCATCACTACGACCATGGCTGTTACTCTCTCTTCTCTGATTGTACTTCGGCGATCCGTTCGAGATGCCGGGCCTCGTCGATCACGCGCTCGAACAGCCGCTTGATCGCGGCGTCATCGAGTGGGCCGCTGTTGACGCGCTCCACGTTGGCCAGCACTTCGGCCTCGCGCGCCGGCTGGTAGATTGGAATGTCCATCGCCCGCTTGAGCCGGCCGATCTCCAGCGCGCACGCGGCGCGCGCGTTGAGCAGCTTGACGAGAGACTCGTCGAGCAGATCGATCCGGCGGCGCAGGTCGTCGAGGTCTGCCTTCACGCGCCTCCTTTCAGCCAGCGCAGGTAGGCGCCGGCGCGCGCCGCCACATCGGGGGCGGCCCCCTGTTCGGCGATGAGGTTGACCAGCGCGCTCCCCACCACCGCCGCGTCGGCCCAGCGTGTCACTTCCGCGACCTGCTCCGGGGTCGAGATCCCGAAGCCCAGCGCGAGGGGCAGGTCGCTGTGCGCCCTGACACGGGCGACCAGCGCCTCGGCGTCGGTCGCGACCTGGTCGCGCGCGCCCGTCACGCCCAGCCGGGAAATGACGTAAAGAAAGCCGCGGCCGAGATCCGACGAGGTCCGGATCCGCGCATCGCTCGTCGTCGGGCTCAGCAGGAAGATCGGGTCGAGGCTGGCGTCGACGAGACGAGCGCGGAAGGGACCCGCTTCCTCGACCGGGAGATCCAGCACGAGCACGCCGTCCACCCCGGCGTCCGCCGCCGCCGTGACGAACGCCGCCTCCCCCATCCGCAGCACCGGGTTGGCGTAGGTAAAGAGCACGATCGGCGCGTCGATCGCCGCGCGTGCCCGGCGAATCATCGCCAGCGCGCCGCGCAGGGTGGCCCCGCCGGCCAGCGCGCGCTCCGACGCGCGCTGGATGACCGGGCCGTCGGCCAATGGATCCGAGAACGGGATACCGACCTCGAGTAGATCGGCGCCGTTGTCGGCCAGCGACACCAGGATCTCGGCCGTGCGCGCCAGGTCCGGATCCCCGGCCGTGACGTAGGCGACGAGTCCCGGGAGCGGGCTGGTGCGCATCCGGGCGAAGGCGTCGGCGATGCGCGGCATCAGCGGCGTCCTTCGAGCGCGGCCTGGACGCTGATGACGTCCTTGTCGCCGCGCCCCGACAGGTTCACCAGCACGATGGCGTCGGCCGGCAGCGTCGGCGCCAGCCGGCACGCGTGGGCGATGGCGTGGGAGGATTCGAGCGCCGCCAGGATGCCCTCCTCGCGGCCCAGCCGCTCGAACGCCGCGAGCGCCGCCTCGTCGTCGATCCAGGTGTATTCGGCGCGGCCGATGTCTCGCAGCCAGGCGTGCTCGGGCCCGACGGACGCGTAATCCAGCCCGGCGGAGATTGAATGGGTGAGCTCGACGTTGCCGTCGGCGTCCTGCAGCACGTAGCTCCGCGTCCCCTGGAGGACACCGGTCGTGCCGCCGGCAAACCGGGCCGCGTGCGCGCCGGGCGTGATGCCGCGGCCGCCCGCCTCGACGCCGATGAGACGCGTCTTCTTGTCGTCGATGAAGGCGTCGAAAATGCCCATCGCGTTGCTGCCACCGCCCACGCAGGCGACCACCGCTTCCGGCAGCTTGTCGAATTGCGCGATCGCCTGCGCGCGGGCCTCCCGCCCGATCACCGACTGGAACTCGCGAACCATCAATGGGTACGGGTGGGGACCGAGCACTGATCCCAGCAGGTAGTAGGTGGTGGTGACGTTGGTCACCCAGTCGCGCATGGCCTCGTTGATCGCGTCCTTGAGCGTCTTCGCGCCGGCCGTGACTTCGATGACGTTGGCGCCGAGCAGCCGCATGCGGAACACGTTGAGCGACTGGCGTGCCATGTCGTCGGCGCCCATGTAGACGTGGCATTCGAGCCCGAGCAGCGCGCACACCGTCGCGGTCGCCACGCCGTGCTGCCCCGCGCCGGTCTCGGCGACGATGCGGCGCTTCCCCATGCGGGCGGCCAGCAGCGCCTGGCCGAGCGCATTGTTGATCTTGTGCGCGCCGGTGTGGGCGAGATCCTCGCGCTTGAGCACGATCCGGGCGCCGCCGGCCGACGCGGTCATCCGCCCAGCCTCGTAGAGCGGCGTCGGGCGGCCGACATAGTCGCGCAGCAGGTCGCCCAGCTCGGTGCGGAACCCTTCGTCGGCACGCACGGTGAAGTAGGCCTCGGTCAGCTCCTCGATCGGCGCCACCAGCGTCTCGGGCACGAACCGGCCGCCGAACGCGCCGTAGTAGCCCCGCGCATCGGGGTCGCGCAAACCGAACACCGGCCCCTGGAGTTGTTGCTGTTTCATGTCCCTATCGATTCAGCGCGGCAAACAGCGCGCGCAATTTAGCGGGGTCCTTCCGGCCGGCCGAGGCCTCGACCCCTGACGACACATCGATCGCGTACGGCGCGACCGCGGCCACGGCCTCTTCGACGTTCGCGGGCGTCAGTCCGCCCGACAGGATGATCGAACGGCGCCTCGCGATCCCGGCGGCAATCGTCCAATCGATCGACCGGCCCGTCCCGCCACGCCTGATCGGGTCGTGAGCGTCCAGCAGCACGGTCGCCTCCGGCAGCACCGCGTCGGCCGCGGCGGCAGCGGCAGCGTCCCGCACCGCGACCGCCTTGATGACCCGGACGGGAAAGCCGGCGTAACGCTCCGGAGCCTCGTCACCGTGAAACTGCACCGCCCCCAGGCCGACCTGCCGCGCCACCAGCGCCGCGTGCTCCGGCTGATCGACGAAGACGCCGATGGCGGCGACGAACGGCGGCAGCGCGGCGACGATCGCCTTCGCCTGTTCGATCTGCACGAAGCGCGGGCTGCCGGGCCAGAACACCAGTCCGATCGCCGAGGCGCCCAGGTCGGCGGCGAGCCGCGCATCCTCGACGGTCGTCACGCCGCAGATCTTGACGCGGATCACGCCTGGCCTCCGCGCAAGGCCCTGAGCGCCGCGCCGGGTTCCGGCTGCACGATCAAGCGCTCCCCCACCAGGAAGGCGTGATAGCCCGCGCGCTCGAGTCGCTGCAGGTCGGAGAACTCCCGCAGTCCGCTTTCCGCCACCGCCACGGCCCCCTTCGGCATCAGCGGCACCAGCTGGTCGTGGACATCGGGCTCGACGCCGAGCGTCCGAAGGTTCCGGCTGTTCACGCCAATGACGGTCGCGCCGCAATCGACGGCGACGCGCAGCTCGACCGCGCCGTGCACCTCGACCAGCGCGGCGACGCCGGCGTCCGCCGCGTACGACAGCAGGGTCCGCAACTCGCCGGGCTCGAGCGCTCCGACGATCAGCAGGATCGCATCCGCGCCCGCGGCCACCGCTTCCAGGATCTGGTAGCGCTCGACGATGAAATCCTTGCGCAGGAGCGGCACGGCCACGGCGGCGCGGACCTCCTGGAGATGCTGCAGCGCACCGTCGAAGAACGTCGGCTCCGTCAACACCGAGATCGCGGCCGCGCCGGCACCCGCGTACGCGGCCGCGTGCTCGGCAGGGCGATAATCGTCGCGCAGAATCCCGCGGGACGGCGATCGCCGTTTACATTCGGCAATCACCCGCGGTGACGGGCCGTCGCGAAGGGCGCGGACGAACGCGTCGCCTGCCGGGGCGCGGGCTGCCGCCTGCTTCTCGAGCGCGGCCTCGGACACCGCCTGGCGCCGCACCTCGACGATGCGCCGGGCGGCGGCGACGATCGTGGCGAGCAGATCGGGCCCCTGGTGGCCTCCCGGCGCGGCCGCGGCGTTCGGGGTGGGCGTCATGCCGGAGCCCCGCTGGCGGATCCACCTTCGCTAGCGGCGTCGGCCGACAAGCGGACCAGCTGTTCGAGGACGAGAGCGGCGCGGCCGCTGTCAATGGCGTCAGCCGCCATCGCGATACCGTCCGGAATCGTGGCGGCCTTGCCCGCGATCAGCAACGAGGCGCCGGCGTTGAGGAGGACGATGTCGCGAGGCCCGCCGGCCTGGCCCGACAGGATGGCGCGGCTGATCGCCGCGTTCTCGATGGCATCTCCTCCGCGCAGGGCCGCCGGCGCCGACTTGGGAATGCCGACGTCCCCCGGATGCAGGTAAAACGTGTTGACCGCGCCGTTGCGGCACTCTGACACCTTGGTGTAACCGGTGGTCGAGATCTCGTCGAGGCCATCCGCCCCGTGCACCACCCACGCGCGCTCGGCGCCGAGCTTCGCCAGCGAACGCGCCACCAGTTCCGTCAGTTCAGGACGCGGCACCCCGACCAGCTGCCGTGAGGCGCCGGCCGGATTGGTCAGCGGGCCCAGCAGGTTGAAGGCGGTCCTGACGCCGAGCTCCCGCCGCGTCGCCGCCGCGTGCTTCATCGAGGGATGGAACACCTGGGCGAACAGGAACGCGATGCCGGCCCCGTCGAGGCAGCGCTCCACCTGCGCCGGCGTCGCCGCGACATTGACGCCGAGCGCCTCGAACAGATCCGCGCTGCCGCAGCGGCTGGACGCGCTCCGGTTGCCATGCTTCGCCACGCGCACGCCGGATGCCGCCAGCACCAGCGCGGCGACCGTCGAGACGTTGAACGTCTGCGCCCCGTCGCCCCCCGTGCCGCAGGTGTCGAACACCGGGTCGTATGAGCGCGACAGCCGGGTGGCGCGCTCCCGCATCGTCCTGGCGAGGCCGACGATTTCATCCGGGCGCTCCCCCTTCATCGCCAGGCCGACCAGGAAGCCGGCGATCTGCGACGGCTGGGCGCGGCCGTCCATGATGGCCTCCATCGCGCCGGCGGCCTCCTCGACGGTCAGGTCGACGCGGCGCTGCAGCTTGTCGATCAGCCCGGGGAACATGTCAGCTCCAGGAAGTTGCGCAGGATTTTCCGCCCCTCACCGGTCAGCACCGACTCGGGGTGGAACTGCACGCCGTGCACCGGCCACTCGCGGTGCCGCAGCCCCATGATGATCCCCTCGTCCGTCCGCGCGCACACGTCGAGGACGGCGGGGGGCGGGTCGGAGACGATGAGGGAATGATAACGGCCGGCGACGAAGGGCTGTGAGAC
>JBKJRJ010000248.1:0-14509 GCA_046594705.1 Vicinamibacterales bacterium | reverse complement strand
CGCTGGACAACATCCAGAAGGGCGAGTGGGAGGCCGAGGTCGCCAAGAAGGAACTGGTCGAGGCCAACCTGCGTCTGGTCGTCTCGATCGCCAAGAAATACACCAACCGCGGCTTGCAGTTCCTCGACCTGATCCAGGAAGGCAACATCGGCCTGATGAAGGCGGTCGACAAGTTCGAGTACCGGCGCGGCTACAAGTTCTCGACCTACGCGACGTGGTGGATCCGCCAGGCCATCACCCGCGCGATTGCCGACCAGGCCCGGACCATCCGCATCCCGGTCCACATGATCGAGACGATCAACAAGTTGATCCGCACCTCGCGCGCGCTGGTGCAGGAACTGGGACGCGAACCCACCTCCGAGGAAATCGCGCGCCGCATGGACATCCCGGTCTCGAAGGTCCGTAAGGTCCTCAAGATCGCCCAGGAGCCGATCTCGCTCGAGACTCCGATCGGCGAAGAGGAAGACTCACACCTCGGCGACTTTATCGAGGATCGCTCGGCGGTGTCGCCGTCGGAAGCGGTGATCAACCTCGACCTGAAGGAACAGACCGAATCGGTGCTGAAGACCCTGACCCCGCGCGAGGAAAAGGTCATCAAGATGCGCTTCGGCGTGGGCGACGGCAGCGAGCACACGCTCGAGGAAGTCGGCCAGAACTTCGCGGTGACGCGCGAGCGCATCCGCCAGATCGAGGCCAAGGCGCTGCGCAAGCTGCGCCACCCGTCGCGATCGCGTAAACTGCGGGCGTTCCTCGAAGGTCGTTCGTAACCGAGGGCCCATAGCTTAGTTGGTTAGAGCGGCCGGCTCATAACCGTTGAGCTATGGGCCCGGTCGGAGTTTATCGCAGTCACGGCAGCAGGCAGACGGCAAGCGGGACGATGCGCCTTCTGCCTTCTGCCTTCTGCCTTCTGCCTTCTGCCTTCTCTACGTTCTTCCCTCGAGGAAGGCCTTGAGCTTGCGCGACCGCGACGGGTGGCGCAGCTTGCGGAGCGCCTTGGCCTCGATCTGCCGGATGCGCTCGCGTGTGACGGCGAAGTTCTGGCCGACTTCCTCGAGCGTGTGCTCGCTGCCGTCGCCCACGCCGAAGCGCATCTTGATGACCTTCTCCTCGCGAGGCGTCAGGGTCTTGAGCACCTGATCGGTCTGCTCCTTGAGGTTCAGGTTGATGACGGCGTCGGACGGCGACACCACCTGGCGATCCTCGATGAAGTCGCCAAGATGCGAGTCCTCCTCCTCGCCGATCGGCGTCTCGAGCGAGATGGGCTCCTGCGCAATCTTGAGGACCTTGCGGACCTTGGAGACCGGGATGTCCATCCGCTGCGCGATCTCCTCGGAGGTCGGCTCGCGTCCGAGCTCCTGCACCAGCGCGCGCGAGGTACGAATCAGCTTGTTGATCGTCTCGATCATGTGGACCGGGATGCGGATGGTCCTCGCCTGGTCGGCGATCGCGCGGGTGATCGCCTGCCGGATCCACCACGTCGCGTAGGTCGAGAACTTGTAGCCGCGCCGGTACTCGAACTTGTCGACCGCCTTCATCAGGCCGATGTTGCCTTCCTGGATCAGATCGAGGAACTGCAGGCCGCGGTTGGTGTACTTCTTGGCGATCGAGACGACCAGCCGGAGGTTCGCTTCCACCAGCTCCTTCTTCGCCTGCTCGGCCTGCGCCTCGCCGCGCGAGATGGTCTCGATGGTGCGCATCAGCTGCTCGGGAGTTTCCTCGAGCTCGTCGGCCATCGTCTTGACCTGAACCTTCAGCTCCTTCTGTTGCTTGACGAGGTTTTTGCGCTCCTCCTCCTTCAGCTTCGGCCGGCGGGTCTTCAGGTTCAGCTGCCGCTCGATGTAGGCGATCTGGCGCTGGAAGCGCATGACGGCCTCGACCTTGTCCTTGATTTGGTCGATCATCCGGCGCTTGATGGCTTCGGTGAACTCGATCTTGCGGAGGAGTTGCGACAGCACCACGTGGGCGCGCATGCGCTCCCAACGAACCTTGCGGTACTTCCGCTTGTCCTTGGTGGTGGCCCCCTTCATCGTGTGGTCGAGCTTGTCCTTACCCTTCTCGGCGACCGCCCACGCCTTGCGGACGGCGTCGATCTGCCGCAGCACCTGCCGCTTGCGGTCGTCGAGCTTCTCGTCGGTGAGCTCGTCGTCGACGAAGGTGACCAGCTCGCGGATGGTGCGCTCGTCGTTCTTGAGCGCGTCCCCCATCTGCATGATGACCTTGGCGATGGTCGGCGTGCGCGAGATCGACTTGATCACGGCGAGCTTGCCGCGTTCAATGCGCTTGGCGATCTCGACTTCCCCTTCGCGGGTGAGCAGCGGGACGGTGCCCATCTCGCGCAGGTACATGCGGACCGGATCGTTGGTTTTGTCAAGGGCGCCCGGCGTGAGGTCGAGCTCGAGCTCTTCAGCCCCTTCGCCAGTCCGATCGAGCAGCTTCTCTTCGCGGTAGGTCTTCTCGGAATCGACGACCTCGATGCCGGCGCTGCCGAACGTGCTGAACAGATCGTCCAACTCGTCGGACGAGGTGATGTCCGCAGGCAGAAGCTCGTTCACTTCGTCATAGAGCAGGTATCCCTTCTCCTTGCCGATGGCGATGAGCTGCTTTACCTCGTCGTATTTTTCTTCGATCGACAACGCCGTGCCTCCTGAGCCGCCGGACCTGCGCGGCCCGGCCTACCAATGAATGCTTATTGCTGGTCCAACCGCTGAGCGAGATCTTTCTTCCGATACAAGAGCGCGTTCATTTCGTCGTCGTGGCCGGCCGCGCCCATTTCCTGCAGCCGGTTGATGTCCCGTTGTACCTCGGCGCGTTCCCGGCCGAAGCGGCGCATCCGGAGCGTGCGCACGCAATCGGCGGCGTCGCCGGGGGCGCCGGTCTGGCGCGCGATTTCCCGGACAAATGCCGCCTCCCCTGTACTTAGACGCTCGATCAAGGCGTCTGGTAATGCCGCCGCCGGCCATTCCTGCAGGGATCGCGCCTGCCGGAGCACTTCGCGGCTCGCGAGCCCGTCCAGATCGCCGTCCTCAAGCCCCAGCAGGGCCTCGTGGCAGCCCTGGCTCTGGTGCATCAGGGCCCAAATCAGGCCGCGTTCGGCGACGCTGACCTGTCCGATGGCCGGCACCCGTCGCTCGACGTCCTCGACGCTGGTCTGCCGCTGCACCGCGGCTTTCCGGATTTCCGCCCGCACCACCTCTTCCGTTATGCGCGCTTTGTGCGACAGTCTGTCGGCAAACTGGTCACGCTGGGCGGCATCCGGGATGCGCGCCGCAACCACCAGCATCTTGCCTAAAAACGACCGCCGTCCCTCATCCGTTGACAGGTCCTCGTCCGCCGCCGACCGATCGAGCAGATATTCCAGGTATTGCCGCGAATTGCGCAGTTGTGCCTGGTACGCCGGCGCGCCGTGCCGGCGGATGTAGTTATCGGGATCATCGCCCGCCGGCAGCATGGCGACATTCACCTGAAAGCCTTCCGCCACGAGCATTTCCGATGATCGGGCGGCGGCCCCCTGGCCGGCGGCGTCCGGATCGAAGCTCAAGACCACCTTGCCGGCGAAGCGGCGGAGGAGCTTGCCCTGGGCCGGCGTCAGCGCCGTGCCGGACGAGGCCACGACGTTCGTGATCCCCGCCTGGTAGGCCTGCGCCCAATCGAAGTAGCCCTCGACCAGCACCGCGTATTTCAGCCGTCCGACGGCGTGTTTCGCCAGGTTCAGCCCGTAGAGCGTCCGCCCTTTGACGTAAATCGCGGTCTCGGGTGAGTTGAGGTACTTGGGCTGCTGCCCGGCGTCCATCGCGCGCCCGCCGAACGCGATGATCGCGCCGTTGTCGCGGCAGATCGGAATCATCAGCCGGTTGCGGAAGCGGTCCCGCGCCGGCCCCTCGTCGCGCTGCACCAGCAGGCCGCTCTTGAGCAGCAGCGCCTCGGTAAACCCTTCCTTCAACAGCCGCGCGCGCAGCCCGCCGGCCGCCGGCGCGAACCCCATCCCGAGCAGCGCGATGGTCTCGGCGGTCATGCCGCGATCGTCCAGCAGCCGCCGCGCCGGCGCGCCCACCGGCGCCGCGAGCTGCTCGCGGAACCACGCCGCGGCGACTTCGTGCGCCTTCAACAAGCCTTCGCGCTCGCGCGATGACTCCGCGTCCTGCCTGGCGTCCTCGCCTTCCGGCACCGTCAGGCCGGCGCGCGCCGCCAGTTGCCGCACCGCTTCCGGAAAGCTGATCTTGTCGTTCAGCTCGACGAACTTGATCACGTCGCCGCCGACGCCGCACCCGAAGCAGTGAAAAAATCCCTTGTCGCCGTTGACGTGGAACGACGGTGTCTTTTCGCCGTGAAACGGGCACAGCCCCTTCCACGTGGCGCCCATCTTCCGCAGCGGGACGCGTTCCTGCACGATCTGCACGATGTCCACGTGGGACTTCAGATCGTCGACGAAGGACGCGGGGAATAAGGGCATCGTCTATTGCAGATTGGAGATTGGAGATTGAAGATTGACGAATTGACGATTGAAGAATGACGATTGACGGAATGACGATTGACGGATTGACGATTGACGGATTGACGATTGACCCATTGGGGATGGGTGCACACCACTCCCCAGTCGGCACTCGCCAATCCGGCCAATCTTCAATCTGCGGTTACCAATCTTCAATCTGCCGTCTGCAATCTTCAATCTGCGGTCACCAATCTTCAATCTGCCGTCTGCAATCTTCAATCTGCAGTCTGCAATCGTCAATCTTTCAGCTCCACCACCGTGACCCCGCCGCCCCCCTGGTTGTCTGGCGCCGGCCCGAAGGTCGCCACGAACGGATGTGCGCGCAAAAACTCGGCGATCGAGCGCCGGAGCGCTCCCGTGCCGAACCCGTGGATGATGCGTAGCGAGCGCAGTTCTGCGACCATCGCGTCGTCGAGGAACCGCTCGACCCGGCCCACGGCCTCTTCGGCGCGGGCGGCGATCACGTTGATCTCGCCGACCGCGGCGTCGCGCGGCGCCATCGCGACCGTCACGTGCACGCGCGAGGTGGCGGAGGCGGCGCCGGCCGGCGCCGGCGTCAGGACGCGCAGCTCGCCGATCCGCGCGCGCAGGCGCTTGCCGCGCACGTCCACGTCGGCGTGTCCGTCCTGGATCGAACGGACGATGCCTTCGAGGCCCAGCGGCCCGACCGCGACGGTGTCGCCCAGGGCCGCTGGTCTGGCTGAAGCCCCCGTAGCGGTCGCCGGCGGAGGACGCCCGACGCCGTCCCGCAGCGTCGCTTCGATACGCGCAATCGACGCGCGCGCGTCGGCTCGCGCCGATCCAATCTCACCGGTCGGCACCAGCCGGGCGGCCCGCCGGTCCGCGTCCGCCGCAATCGACGACGCCCGCGTCTTCAGCTTGTCCACCACGTCGTCGATCTCGCGGCGCGCGTCGCGCAGCCGCTCGTCGATGCGCTGCTCCAGCCGCTTGCGGAACGTCTCCTCGCGATCGCGCAGCTCCTGCTCCCGGCCGTGAAGCTTGCGCTGGGTCTCTCCCACCATCTGGCGCTCGCGGGCCACCAGCCGGTGCTCGTGTTCCAGCGCCTGCCGCTCCCGCTCCACCTGCGCCAGGTGTTCCGCCAGCTGCGCCTCGCGCGCCGTGCGCTGCGCCCGCGCCTGCGCGATGATGCTGGCCGGCAGGCCAAGCCGGGTCGAGATCTCGAGCGCCAGGCTGCTGCCCGGCGACCCGTAGTGCAGCCGGTAGGTCGGCGCGAACGTGTCGGGGTTGAAGCCGAAGCCCGCCGAGGTCACCCCCTCGGTCGTCGAGGCGTAGGTCTTCAGCGCGTCGAAGTGGGTGGTCGCCATCACCATGGCGCCGCGCCCGCGGAAGTGATCGATGATCGCGGTCGCGAGGGCGCCACCCTCATTCGGGTCGGTGCCGCCGCCCGCCTCGTCGAGCAGGACCAGCGCCGGCAACTCGAGCGCCCGGTCCATCGCCACCACGTTCGCAATGTGCGCCGAGAAGGTGCTGAGGTTGTCGGCGATCGACTGCTCGTCACCGATGTCGGCGAACACGCTGTGAAAAATCGGCACCTGCGTGCCGTCCGCCGCAGGTACCAGCAGGCCAGACTGCGCCATCAACGGCAGCAGTCCCGCGGTCTTGAGCGCGACGGTCTTGCCGCCGGTGTTCGGGCCGGTGATCACGAGCGCGCGCGCCGGCGGGATGAGCAGCACGTCGACGGGCGTGACGTCGATGCCGCGCGCGATGAGCAGCGGGTGACGGGCGCCGCGCAATTCGAGCCGGCCGTCGGCCGAGACGCGCGGCAGCACGCCGCCGACGTCCAGCGAGTAGCGCGCCTTGGCCTGCACCACATCCAGCGTCGTCGCCGCCGCCATCGTCCGGTCCAGTTCCGTGCCGCGACCGCGGAACGCGTCCGCCAGCGCCAGCAGGATCCGCCGGACTTCTTCCTGCTCCTGCTGCTCGAGCGCCACGATGTCGTTGTTGATGTCGACCGTGCTGAGCGGCTCGAGGAACAGGCTGGCCCCGCTGGCGGAGCTGCCATGGACGATGCCCGGGATGGCGCCGCGGTGTTCGGCGCGGATGACCAGCACGTAGCGCCCGTTGCGATCGGTGACGATCTGCTGCTGCAGGTATTTCGCCGTGTCCTTGCCGCGCACGTACGACTCGAGCGTGCCGCGCAGGCGCGCGCGCTGCTTGCGCAGACGGTCGCGCAGGTTCCTGAGCTCCGGGCTGGCATCGTCGACGACGTTCCCGGAGGGATCGATCTTGCGCCGCACGTCGGCGATTTCCCGCTCGAACGACACCACCCCCTCGACGATGGCGCCGAGGCGCGGAAAGGCGCCGCGGTGCCGCCGGATACCGGTGACGCTGGCGTCGATCGATGCCAGGAAGGTGGACAGGCCGAGCAGGTGGAGCGCTTCGAGCGCGCGCCCCGCCACGGCCAGGGCTTCGACGATCGCGTCGATCTCGGCCGGCGCGCGCAGGCCGATCTCACCGGTGCCGGAGAGGAACCGCGCCGTTTCGGCCGTGGTGGCGAGCGCGGATCCGACAGCGTCTGCGTCGCTCAGCGGATGGAGGCGGGCGAGCAACTCCGCGCCGGGCGGCGTCTGCGCCAGGCGGCAGACGGCGTCCACGATGCGATCGAATTCAAGGGCCCTGAGGGCGCCGGATTGCATGGAGTCAGAAGGCTAAATTGCCAGCGAGCGCAATCCATAAGTATAGCGCACGGAGGGCGGCCCCAAGAGGGGCCGGACCGAGGAATCCGAATTCAGTCTAAGTGGTTGATGGCGCTGGCGATGGCCGCGGCGCCAAAGCCGTTGTCGATATTCACCACCGAGATGCCGGTGGCGCAGCTGTTCAGCATCGCGAGGAGGGCGGTCAAGCCGCCGAAACTGGCGCCATATCCGACGCTGGTGGGCACGCCGACCACCGGGACGTCGACGAGGCCGCCGATCACGCTGGGGAGCGCCCCTTCCATGCCGGCGACGACGACAATGACCCGGGCGGCGATCAGCCGCCTGTGTTCGGCGAGCAGCCGGTGCAGGCCCGCGACCCCCACGTCGTAGAGGCGGTCCACCGTATTGCCCATGACTTCAGCCGTGACGGCGGCCTCTTCGGCCACGGGCAGGTCCGCCGTGCCGGCGGCCGCCACGAGGATCGTGCCCCGCCCGCGGGGGGTGGCGGGCGACTCGAGCGTGATACACCGGGCCAGCTCGTGATACACAGCGTCTGGCAGACTGGCGCGGACAGCCTGATAGGCGTCAGGTGTCGTGCGGGTCACCAGGAGGGCCTGGCCGGCGCCCGCGATCCGGGCCGCGATGGCGGCAATCTGGGGGGCGGTTTTGCCCTGGCCGAAGACGACCTCCGGGAAGCCCTGCCGGATATTTCTCTGGTGGTCGACGCGGGCAAAGCCGAGGTCTTCGTAGGGTTTCTGGCTCAATACTTGAAAGAGCCGGTCCTGCGCCGCCTCGAGAGTCAGGGCTCCCGAGCGCACGTCGTCGAGCAGGGCACGAATCTGCAGACGGTTCATCGGCCGGTGAGGGTTGACTTTCGACTCACGTGGACCATAAGATCATTGATTGGACCACTTAACCTGTTCATACCTTTATGACGTCGCTACCTGAGACACTCATCCTCGTCCTGTATTTTTTCGTACTGAGCATACTGGCCATCTATGGCTGGCACCGGTACTACCTGGTTTATCTTTACATGAAAAACCGGGGTAAAGCCCCGAACCCGGCGCTGCCGCCGCCGGCGCTGGAGCAGTTGCCGCGCGTGACGGTCCAGCTGCCCATCTACAACGAGATGTACGTAGCGGACCGGCTGATCGACTCCGTCTGCGAACTTGATTACCCTCGGGAGCTACTCGAGATCCAGGTCCTGGACGATTCGACCGACGAAACGACGGACATCGCCGAGCTCGCGGTCCGTCGCCATGCCGCGCGCGGGTTTGACATCACCTATCTGCACCGGGTCGACCGCCGCGGCTACAAGGCCGGCGCGCTGGAGGCCGGGCTCACGGTGGCCAAGGCCGACTTCATCGCGATTTTCGACGCCGACTTCGTGCCGGCGAAGGACTTCCTGCTGAAGACGCTGCCGCACTTCACCGACCCGAAGATCGGGATGGTGCAGGCGCGCTGGGGTCATATCAACCAGGACTATTCGCTGCTGACGAAAATTCAGTCGATCCTGCTGGACGCGCACTTCGTGCTCGAGCACGGCGGGCGCAACCGGGCCAGCTGCTTCTTCAACTTCAACGGCACGGCCGGGGTGTGGCGTCGTGAGGCGATTGCCGACGCGGGCGGCTGGCAGCACGACACGCTGACCGAGGACCTCGACCTCAGCTACCGGGCCCAGCTGCGTGGCTGGCGTTTCGTGTTCCTGCCGCACGTCGTGGCGCCGGCGGAAGTGCCGGTCGAGATGAACTCCTTCAAGTCGCAGCAGCACCGCTGGGCGAAGGGCTCCATTCAGACCTGCATGAAACTGCTGCCGGCCATCCTGCGCTCGAACCAGCCGATTGGCGTCAAGGCGGAGGCCTTCTTCCACCTCACCGCGAACTTCAACTACCTCCTCATGTCGGTGCTCTCGGTCCTGATGTTCCCGGCCATGTACGTGCGCTACAACATGGGCTGGACCGAGATGCTGCTGATCGACATCCCGCTCTTCGCCGCCGCCACGCTGTCGGTGTGCAACTTTTATATCGTGTCGCAGCGTGAGCTGTATCCCGAGAGCTGGAAGTCGCGCTTGAAGTACGTGCCGTTCCTGATGTCGATCGGCATCGGCCTGTGCGTGAACAACACCCGCGCGGTACTGGAGGCGCTGTTCCACAAGGAAAGCGAGTTCGCCCGCACGCCCAAGTACGGCATCGAACGCGACAGCGACGAATGGGCGGGCAAGAAGTATCACCAGACCGTCGGCGTCCAATCGATGATCGAACTCGCGCTCGGGCTGTACTTCACGGCAACCGTGTTCTACGCCCTCATCAACCAGATTTACGGCACGCTGCCGTTCCTGATGCTGTTCCAGATCGGGTTCCTCTATACCGGGCTCCTCTCCATCCTGCAGCAGTTCACCGGCGGCGACGCGGAAATGGCGCCGGAAATCGCAAAGTAGCGCGGCCTGATATCATCGTGACGTGGCTGTAGACGAAGCGAAACCAAAAGCGGGCCTTGAAGACGTCGTCGCCGCGACCTCCTCCATCTGTTATCTGGACGGGGATCGCGGCGTTCTTGCGTACTACGGCTACGACATTCACGACCTCGCGAAGGGCGCGACCTTCGAGGAGGTCTGCCACCTGCTGTGGCACGGCCGCCTGCCCAACCGTGCGGAGCTGGGGGACCTGCAATCGCAGCTCGCCGCCGCGCGCGCGGTGCCGGAGCCGATCCTGCGGCTGATGAAACAGCTGCCGGCGTCGGACGGCATGGACATGCTGCGAACGCTGACCTCGGCGCTGGGCCAGTACGACGCCGAGGTCAACGACAGCTCGCCGCAGGCGCAGTACCGCAAGGCCGTCCGCCTCACCGCGCAGATCGGCAGCATCGTCGCCACCTACGGCCGCCTGCAGGCGGGGGGCGGCCACATCGACCCGGATCCGGCGCTCGGGCACGCGGCGAACTTCCTCTACATGCTCAAGGGGGAGCGGCCGGCTGCGCTGTCGACGCGTGCGTTCGACATCGCGCTGGTGCTCCACGCCGACCACGAGCTCAATGCCTCCACCTTCGCGGCCCGCGTCTCGGCGGCGACGCTCACCGATATCTATTCGGCGACCGTGGGCGCCATCGGCGCGCTCAAGGGACCGCTCCACGGCGGTGCCAACGCCGACGTGATGCGGCTGCTGATTGAAATCGGGCCCGAAGCCCCACCCGAACGGATCGACGAAGCGGTCCGCGCCAAGCTGGCGAAGAAGATCAAGATCCCCGGCTTCGGCCATCGCGTCTATCGGACCGAAGACCCGCGCGCCACGCACTTGCGCAAGATGTCCAAGGACCTCGGCGAGCGCGCCGGCAACACGGCGTGGTTCGAGATGTCCCGCCGCATCGAGCAGCTCGTCACCGGCGAGAAGAAGCTCTATCCGAATGTGGACTTCTACTCGGCGTCCACTTACTACACGCTCGGGATCCCGATCGATCTGTTCACGCCGATCTTCGCCGTCAGCCGCGTGTCAGGCTGGACCGCGCACTGCCTCGAGCAGTACAAGAACAACCGGCTGATTCGTCCCCGCACGGACTACATCGGCCCGTCCTACCCGCAGTCCTTCCTGCCGCTGAATCAAAGATAGTGTGTCGTTGGTCGTCCCGGAATTGCCTGTCCAATTCCCGGTAGCGCAGACTGGCGGCAGCCGTCTACGCTCGGCTCCATGATGACGCTGCCTTCCACTGCCGAGATGTACCGCGCGCTGGTCGAGCGCGACCAGTCGTTCGAAGGGCTGTTCTATGCCTGCGTGCGGACGACCGGGATTTTTTGCCGCCCGACCTGTCACGCGCGCAAGCCGAAGCCCGAGAACGTCGAGTTCGCGCCGACGATCCAGGAAGCGCTGCACCGCGGTTACCGCCCGTGCCTGCTGTGCGAGCCGATGTCGGCGGGCTCCGCTGCGCCGAACTGGCTGGCGCCGCTGCTCGACGAGATCAAGGCCCAGCCGGACCTCAAGCTGAAGGACCACGACTTGCGCGTGCGCGGGCTCGATCCGGTGCAGGTGCGCCGCACGTTCAAGCGCAGCTTCGGGATGACCTTCCAGGCCTACCAGCGCGCGTGCCGGCTCGGCACCGCGATGAAGGCGCTGCACGGCGGGGCCGCGACGATCGACGCCGGGATGGATGCGGGCTTCGAGTCGGACAGCGGCTTCCGGGAGGCCTTCGCGCGCGTCTTCGGTGACACCCCCGGCCGCGCGCGCGGCACGGCGCTGCTGACCGCCACGTGGATCGAGTCGCCGCTCGGACCGCTGCTCGCGATCGCCAGTGACGCAGGGCTCGAGTTGCTCGAGTTCGTCGATCGACGCGCGCTGGAGACCGAGCTGCGGGAGTTGCGCCGGACCCTCGGTTCCGCCGTGGTCCCCGGCGACCATGCGATCCTGCGGCGGACCGCGGCGCAGCTGCGTGAGTACTTCGCCGGCATTCGCCGCGAGTTCGACCTGCCGCTGCGGCAGCGCGGGTCCACCTTCCAGCTCGCCGCCTGGCAGGCGCTCTGCGAGATTCCCTACGGCCAGACGCGGTCGTACACCGACATGGCAGAGCGCGTCGGTTCGCCAGGCGCCGTGCGCGCCATCGGACGGGCCAACGGCCAGAACCAGATCGCGATTGTCGTTCCCTGCCACCGCGTCATCCGCGCCGACGGGTCGCTCTGCGGCTACGGCGGCGGCCGCTGGCGGAAGCAGTGGCTGCTCGATCTGGAGAAACAGGCTTTGGCCGTTGGGCTTTAGGCTTTAGGGAAGGGCGCCGGGATTCGTCCAACTGCCCAGGGCCTAAAGCCCAAAGCCTAACCCCTGCGGGTGCTATACTTTGCTGTTACCTGCCACATGGATCAAAGGCTCATTCGCAACTTCGCCGTCATCGCCCACATCGACCACGGTAAGTCCACCCTCGCGGATCGGTTCCTCGAGATGACTGGCGCCCTCCAGCAGCGCGAGATGGAAGCCCAGGTGCTCGACTCGATGGACCTCGAGCGCGAGCGCGGCATCACCATCAAGGCCCACGCCGTCCGGCTGACCTACCATGCCGACGATGGGCAGACCTATATCCTCAATCTCATCGACACGCCCGGGCACGTCGACTTCTCGTACGAGGTGACCCGCTCGCTGGCGGCCAGCGAGGGGGCCCTGCTGATCGTCGACGCGTCGCAGGGGGTGGAGGCGCAAACACTCGCCAACGCCTACCTGGCGGTCGAGAACAACCTCGAGATCGTGCCCGTCATCAACAAGATCGACCTGCCGGGCGCGCAACCCGACGAGGCGAAGCGGCAGATCGAGGACATCGTCGGTCTCGACGCGAGCCAGGCCATTCTGGCGAGCGCGAAAGAGGGCACCGGCGTCCACGACATTCTCGAGGCGATCGTCCACCGCCTGCCGTCCCCGAAGGGGGATCCTGAGGCGCCGCTCAAGGCGCTGATTTTCGACTCGTGGTACGACCCGTATCGGGGCGTGATCATCCTGACCCGCGTGATTGACGGCGTGGTGCGCGCCGGGATGCGCATCAAGTTCATGCAGAAGGGGCAGGAGTACCAGGTCGAACAGGTCGGCACGTTCTCCCCCAAGCCGATGCCGGTGGAGGAGCTGGGCGTCGGCGAGGTCGGATTCATCTTCGCGGGCATCAAGACGGTCAGCGACGCACAAATCGGCGACACCATCACCGAAGCCTGCCGTCCCGCCCTGGAGCCGTTCCCCGGCTTCAAGGAAATGAAGCCGATGGTCTTCGCCGGGCTGTATCCGGTCGAAGGGAGCGAGTACCCGCAGCTGCGCGACGCGCTCGAAAAGCTGCGTCTGAACGACGCCTCGTTCCACTTCGAGCCGGAAACCTCGCTGGCGCTGGGGTTCGGCTTCCGCTGCGGCTTCCTCGGCCTCCTGCACATGGAGATCATCCAGGAGCGTCTGGAGCGCGAGTTCAACGTCGACCTGATCACGACCGCGCCGGGGGTGCTGTACCGGGTGACGACCACCGACGGGGTGGTGCAGGAGATCGACAGCCCGGCCAAGCTGCCCGATGCGGGACGGATCGAGAAGATCGAAGAGCCGGTCATCACGGCGATGATCCTGACGCCGTCGAGCCACGTCGGAGCGATCCTGGAACTGTGCCAGGAGAAGCGCGGCATCCAGAAGGGGCTGGAGTACCTGTCGACCGACCGCGTGCTGGTGACCTACGACCTGCCGTTCAACGAGGTGGTGCTGGACTTCTACGACCGCCTCAAGACGATCTCCCGTGGCTACGCCTCGCTCGATTATCATGTGACCGGCTACTGGGAATCGCCGCTCGTCAAGATGGACATCCTGGTCAACGAGGAGCCGGTCGACGCGCTGTCGATCATCGTGCACCGCGACGCCGCCTACGCGCGCGGGCGGCTGCTCGCCGCCAAGATGCGGGAGCTGATTCCCCGGCAGATGTTCGAGGTGGCGATCCAGGCGGCGATCGGCGGCCGCATCATCGCCCGCGAGTCGGTCAAGGCGATGCGCAAGAACGTGCTCGCCAAGTGCTACGGCGGCGACATTTCGCGCAAGCGGAAGCTGCTCGAGAAGCAGAAGGAAGGCAAGAAGCGGATGAAGCGCGTCGGCCGCGTCGAGATTCCGCAGGAGGCCTTCCTGGCCGTCCTGAAGATGGACACCGAATGACGGTTACGGCCACCTTCAAGAAATCGGTGTTCCGCGAATACTTCGAGTCGATCGTCATTGCGGTGATCCTCGCCCTGTTCGTGCGCACCTGGGTGGTGCAGGCCTTCAAGATTCCGACCGGCTCGATGGAGAACAACCTGCTGATCGGCGATCACCTGCTGGTGAACAAGTTCATCTTCGGCCCGACGCCACTGTCGATCGGCCGCGCCACGCTGCCGGTCCGCCCCATCCACCGCGGCGACATTGTCGTCTTCAAGTATCCCGATGAGCCCGATCGCGATTTCATCAAACGGGTGATCGGGCTGCCGGGCGAAACCATCGAGCTGCGGAACAAGAAGGTCCACGTCAACGGCCAGCCGCTCGACGAGCCGTACGTGCATTTTCTGACGCCGCCGTCGAACGACTACCAGGAAGTCACGTCGCACGACGTGCGTGAGCGCTTCGGACCGGTGACCGTGCCCCAGGACCAATTCTTCGTGATGGGGGACAATCGCGACAACTCCCAGGACAGCCGCTACTGGGGTTTTCTGCCGCGCAGCTACGTCAAGGGTAAGGCGCTCGTGATCTACTGGTCGTACGAGTCGGGGCGCGAGGATTATCTCGACGAGGGGCTGGTCGCCTCAGTGAAGCGGATGGCCTCGGTGGTCACGCACTTCTTTACCAAGACGCGCTGGGAGCGGCTCTTCCGTCAGATCCGGTGAGGCCGGGCACACCATGATCAAGAA
>JBKJRJ010000018.1:0-23615 GCA_046594705.1 Vicinamibacterales bacterium | reverse complement strand
CTGCGCCACGAGCGGCTGCAGGTCATCCTCGGTGTCGACGATGTCGCCGAACGGCGTGTTGTGCGCCGCCAGCATCAGCGCGGTCGCCTGCCCGAACGCCTTGCTGGCGATCGCGCGGGCGTGCTCGAGCGCGACCGGGTTCCGCTTCTGGGGCATGATGCTGCTTCCCTGCACGAACCCATCGCCGAGCCGCAGATAGCCGAACTCCACCGTGCCCCACAGCAGCAGGTCCTGGACGACGCGGCCGAGGCCGACCAGCATGACGGCGGTCGCGCTCACGCTCTCGAGCAGGTAGTCGACTGTCGCGATGCTGCCATAGGTATTGCAGGTGACGCCATCGAAGCCGAGCAGCTCCGCGGTGCGCCCGCGATCGATCGGAAAGCCGGTGCCGGTGATCGCGCACGCCCCGAGCGGGTTCTGGTTGGTGCTGGCGTAGGCCGCCTTGAGACGGACCGCATCGCGCTCGAGCTGCTCCACCACCGCCTGGAGGTAGTGCGCGATGGTCGAGGGCTGCGCCGGCTGGGTGTGCGTGTGGGCGGCGAACACGGCGGTGCGGTATTTGTCGGCGAGCCCGATCAGCGCCTCGCGCAGCGCGAAGCTGCCTTCCAGGACCGCCAGGATCAGCTGCCGCTGCGCCATGCGGTACATCGTCATGTCGATGTCGTTGCGTGATCGCGCGGTGTGCAGGCGGCCGGCCGCGTCTTCGCCGCAGCCGGCGACCACGAGCCGCTCGAGATAACAGAACAAATCCTCGTAGCTGCCGTCGAACTTCACCGCGCGGATCTCCTCCTGGGAGATGCCGTCGAGCGCCCGGCGGATGGCGCCGGCCTCCTGCGATCCCACGATCTTCTGGTCGGCGAGCATCACGAGATGCGCGTATTCGATGGCCAGCATCGGGGTGAGCAACTGCGCCTTGGCATCTTCGAAGTTGTCGTTCAGGACGATCCGGACGTATTCGGGCGAAAATTTCACGCTACGATTTCCCCAGGCTCAGCAGGTTGGCCAGCAGGCGGTAGGCACCGTCGATTCCGGCGGGCAACTGACGCCAGAGGCCAAGCCCGGTGTAGATCCAGCGCCCCTTCCCGACGCGTGCTTCCACCAGCACGCCACTCTTCGCTCCCGCATTGAACGGGAAAGGGTCCTGCGTCCGGAGCAGGTCCACGTAGCGCGGATCGCGCTGGCCCATGAAATACGTGCCCCGCTCCTGGACCCAGTTGCGCCAGGTCTCCGGTCCGAGCCGGTTTGGAAATGTGAACGCGGGATGCTCGGCAGCGAGCACCTCGATTGGCGCGTTCTCGTCGGTAACCCGTTCCGCCGTTGTCCTGGCCGGAAACGGCCCGTACTGCGCCTCGTTGAACTCGGTTCGTTGATACTGCACCACGACCGTGCCACCCTGCTCGGCGTAGCGCAGCAGCCGCTGGTTGTTGGCGCGCAGGTCCTGCCGCCGCTCGTACGCGCGCACGCCGAGCACGATGGTGTCGAACACGGACAGGTCCCCCGACGCCAGCGTCTGCGCGTCGATCAGGGTGACCCCGGCGCCCAACTGCGCGATGGCCTCCGGCACCCTGTCGCCCACGCCCATGACGTAGCCGACCTTCAGACCGGACGCGATCGTGACGTCCATGATCTTGATTCGCGCCGTGGCCGGCCGGATCACGTGCCGGCGATGGATGTGCGGATGCTCGACGACCTGGTAGCCGAGGGCCGACGTGGCGCCGCTGCTGCCGGCGACCACCGCCCTGACGGCGATCTCACCCACCGTGAGAGATGCCGGCGGCGTCAGTGAGAATTTCACCGTGGTCTGTTCGTCTTCGCGGGCGAAGGCGATCGGCGCGGCCGCAGGCTCGACCCGCCAACCCGCTGGCGCCTGGAGCGCAACCGTGGCGGTCGCGGCGCCTTTCTGGTTGTTGCCGATGGTGACGGTGATGATGTGCCGCCTGCCCTCGAGTGCGCTCGGGCCAGGGACGGCGGCAGCCACGGGCCTCCGGGAAAGACTGCCGACTTCAGGGGGACGATCGGAGACCGGCACGATCGCGATCTCGGGATCGAGCGTGACGTCGAACGCCGGCGACACGTTCAGCTCCGAGCGCTTCTCCCCAGCCACGCTCTGGCTGTAGCGGTATTCGACGATGCGGTCGAGCGTGACGGTTTCGCCGCCAATCGAGAGGTCGAACGTGGCGCGGAAGGGCGAGGGCTGGAAGGGCAGGCCGAACGGCACGCCGGCCTCGAAGTCGTAGCGCGCGGCATCCTGGCGCGGCGTCCAGTACGGCGCCGACAGGCGTGCGGCAGCCGGCACGGTCGCCGCGACGGTGCAGGTGACGGCCCGTGACAGCGACCCGGCGCAGGGCGGCGCGGCCGCGGCATCGAACCCGCCGAGCCGCACCCCTTTGAGCTGCGCGGTGTCGCCGACGTGCGAGACCGCGACGAGTGACACGCGCACCGACTGGCCCGGCGTCACCACCCCGTCGTCCGCCAGGGCGTCCACGCGGACCGCCGCCGCGACGGCCAGCGCGTCCTGGAACTGGCGCTCCTTCAGCGCCAGCCGGCTGTCGATCTCGTAGCGCGCGATCTCGCCGAGCATCGAGGGCAGTCGACGGCGCGCCTCGCGCACGTGGCTCAGGCCAGCGACGAGCGGAGCCACGGCGCCGCGCGAGCCCTGCGTCGCCATGCCCTGCATGGCGGCCGCCACGTCCCTGGTGAGCCCCGCCAGCATCGCCACGAGTGCGGCAGGCGCGCTCGGGCCGGCGAAGCGCGCGAGTCCGGTCAGGCTGACGTCGATACCGTCGAACATGTCGGAAGGGGACACGCCGTTGCGATCGAGGGTCGAGTCCTTCAGCCGGTAGGTGCGGTGTTGCGACTGGCCGGGCAGCAGCAGGAGCTGCGAGGTGCCCTGGCATTTGTGCATGGAGCGCGCCTCGAGGCCGAGCTCGGCGTAGGTGCGCCCGAGCGCCGCGTCGAACCCCGAGATGTCCGGCGTCAGCAGGTCTGGCGTGCGCGGCGGGGGCTGCGGTGCGAACGATCCCTCATCCGTGCAGAAGAGCCGCGATGCCTGCCAGGGCCGCAGCCCTTCCCTGATCTGTTCGGGATAGCGGGCCGGGTCGGCAGCGGCTCGGAAGGCCTCGGTCGTCAGTTTGGCGGATGCCTGGTGGTGGAGCCCGCCGGCCTGTCCCCCGCACAGGAAACCGGCAATCACGTCAGGGCGGATGCTGCGGATGTGGCGCACGAAGTCGCCGAGGATTTCGTCGTGTCCCCACTTCTCGATCGACTCCTCGACGCTGAAGGAAAACCCGAAATCGATCGCGCGGGTGAAATACTGCTCGGCGCCGTCGAAGCGGTGAACGGCGAGCAGCTCCTCGGTACGCAGGACACCGAGCGCCTGGCCGGTTTCAGGTCCGATCTCGTTCTGGCCGCCGTCGCCGCGGGTCGCGGTCACCAGGGTGGTGCGGATGCCGCGGCCGTGCCCGAGCATCGCCAGCAGGCCGTTGTCCTCATCATCGGGATGGGCGTCGGTCTGCATGAAGGTGCCGGTGTTCGCCAGCTTCCGCAGCAGCAGTTCGAGCGTGACGCTGTCGGCCCGTTCGCCGATGGGGGCCACGCGCAACTGCGCCTCGCCTGGTGCGATCACCAGTGTAAGAAGAAGCGCGAGGGCCAGGGCGCGTCGCAGCATGGCGGTTGCAGTTAGGCTTTGGGCGTTGGGCTTTGGGCGTTGGGCGTTGGGCGTTGGGCTTTGGGCGTTGGGCTCGAGGAGTTTCCTAAAGCCTCAAACCTCAAGCCCAAACCTACAACCCAAAGCCGGTTAGAAGATGTACTTGAACCCGAGCTGGATCAGGCGCTGATCGTAGCCGCTCTTGCCCGCGAGCGGATAGTCCTCGCCGCGGAGGGAGAGCGCCGTCAGCGGGTTGCCCAGCGCGTCGGTCGCGTTCACGCGGTTGACGCCGGAGATGTTCTTGATGTTGAAGAGATTCTTCGCCTCGAAGAACAGCTCGACGCGCTGGACGCCGGTGATCGGCACGAAGCGCGAGTAGCGCAGGTCGAGGTTCAGCACGCGGCCCAGCCGGCCGGCGTTGCGCTCGACGCCGAGCGGGCGATCGTTCGCCACCCCGTCACCGTTCAGGTCGAGCGTCGAGCGGACGTTGAACGGCAACCCGCTGTTCGCCTGCAGGATGATCCCGAGCTGGTTGTGGTTCCACAGCGCCGCCCCGGCGGTGGTGTCGGACACCCGGGGCGCAATCACGGTCGACAGCGAGAAGGTGTGCAGCTGGTTGAACGGGGTGACGCCCTTCTCGCGATCAAGGTTGCTCGGGTCCGAGACGCGGTCGTCGCCGCTGCCGACGACGTAGGTGCCGGTGAGGGGCGCGGTGTCTTCCCCGCGCGCCAGCGTGTAGGTCGCCTGCGCCATCCAGCCGTGGGTCATCCGCTTCGTCATCGTCGCGGTGAAGGCGTTGTAGGTGGACTCGCCGATTGACCTGAACATGTTGATCTGGTTGAAGGTCGGGTCGACGCGGGTCGCGGCGTTCACCGCGGTCGAGTAGACCGGGCGGCCGTCGCCGAGGCGCGCAGCCGTCGGGATCAGGTTGACGTCAATCAGCACGGGCAGGTGGCGGCCGATCGAATTGACGTAACCCGCCGAGACTGCGAGGTTGCTCGTGAGCGCCCGCTCGATCTGCACGTTACTGAGCCAGGCCGACTGCGTCGTGAAGTCCGGGTCGACGACCGTGATGCTCTGCCGCGGCAGGACGAACGACGCCGGGACGTTGGCCAGGCTGGTGGGGAACGCGGGCGCGCCCGCACTGGTGCCCGACACCGAGACGGTGAAGCTCGCCGGATCGCCGTTGTTCAGGATCGCGTTGTCGTAGAAGTCGAGCAGCGGCGGCTCGTACATCAGCCCGGTCGAGGCCCGGACCACCGTCCGCGCCGAGGAATCGACCGCCCACGACAGCCCGGCGCGCGGACCGACGTTGTTCTTGTCGATCGCGAAGCCCCGTGAATAGGGGTTGGCGGCGAAACCGCGCGCCGACGGCACGTCGAAGACGTCGTAACGAAGGCCGTAGAGCACTTTCAACTGCGGCGTCACCTGCCAGTCGTCCTGCGCGAAGAACCCGTAGAAGCCGGAGTTGTAGTCGGCGGAGGCATTGCCGAAGAGCTGCTGCAGCGAGGTGTAACCGAGCGGATTCTGCCCGCTCTTCGCCGCCAGGTAGGCCGCGGTGCTCGGGAAGGTGTAGTGGAACTGCTCGCCGCGCACGCGGCGATCCGCGATCCACTGCGCGTCGATTCCCGCCTTGAGCCCGTGCTTGCCGGCCAGCCAGCTCAGGTTGTCGATCACCTGGGTGATGCCCTGGTTGAAGTCGAACCGGACCGAGTTGGTGTCGCCGAGGCGCGCGCCGCCGAAGGCCGCGACCCCCGCGACCGTGACCGAGGGGCCGTCGACGGAAACGCCCTGGGTGCGAAACTGATGGCGCCGCGCGTATTGCACGCGCAGCTCGTTCAGCATGCGGGGGCCCAGCGTCGAGACCAGCTGCGCCGAGGCCGAGTCCATGCGATCGGTGAAATCGGTCGCCCGATCGGGCGTGGTCAGCCCGGCGCCGATGTTCTGGGTCGAGAAGTTCTTGAAGAGGAAGTAGCGCACCGCGAGCTGGTTCGCCGGGTTGATGACGTAGTCGGTTTTGCCAAAGGCGAAGTTCACCTTCTGGTGCGCGGGGATGACGCCGCTCGACGGCAGGGAGATGCCGAGCGCGGCCGCGTTGGCCGGGGTGACGTTGACGACCTGGTTGCCGGTGACGAGGCTGCGGTCGACGTACTCATAGGCGCCATAGAAGTGCACCCGGTCACGGCGAATCGGCCCGCCGACCGCCGCCGTGACGTCGTTCGCCTCGGTGTCGGGCTTGCGCGCCGTGGCGGAGAGGAAGAACGGCCGCTCGGAAAAGGGATTGCGCTTGAAGCGGAAGCTGGCGGAACCGTGCAAGACGTTGGTGCCCGACGGCGTGATCGCGTTGTAGACCATGCCGGTGGTCTGGCCGAACTCCGGCGCAAAGCCGTTGGTGATCAGCTTCACCTCGCGGACCAGCACTTCCGACACCGGCAGCAGGCGCAGTCCGGCGCGGTCCTTCTGGGTGTTGGTGTTGCCGTCGAGCTGATAGTTGGTGTGCATCTGGCTGCCATTGGCGTTGATGCGGGGCACCCCGAATTCGTTGTTCTCGTAGCCGGTGACGTTGGCCTGCAGAAACGCGAAGTTATACGGGTTGCGTGACACCAGCGGGAGGTTTTTCACTTCGGTCTCGCCGATGGTGCGGCCGAGGTCGATTTTGCCGGGATTCGCGATCGCGGACTCGCCGGTGACCGTGATGGTTTCCGACACGCTGCCGACGGGCAGGGCGATGTTGATGACCGCGGTCTGGCCGGCGGAGAGCGTAATGCCCTGCTGTTCGAATTTTTTGAAACCCTGCAGTTCAGCGACCACCTGGTAACTACCCAGGCTGAGGAGCGGCGCGCGGTAGTCCCCTTCTCCGCCGCTGACCACGACGCGCTGCGCGCCGGTGCCCGTGTTGATGACCGTGACCGTGACCCCAGGGAGCGCGGCCCCACTGCTGTCCCTGACGGTGCCTTCGATACTGCCGTTAATCGCCTGTGACTGTGCCAGGGCCGGCAGCGCCGTGCCGAGCAGGAGCAGGGCGGCCATCACGCGCGTCGACCATCGTTGAATCATGACGTTCGTTTCCATAAGGGTGTAAGACGCCGGGTATACAATGCGGGTTGCAGCAAATCAGGTGAACACGGCCCGGACGCCCACCCCCGCCGCGAAAAACCCGCCACGCCGGCGCCTGGCTTTCCTCCGCGGGCGCAGCTGGAAGATCTACGCCGCCATGGTGGTCGGGATCCCCCTCCTGCTGCTGGCCATCCTCGTCGGCTACTACTACGTCCAGTTCTCGCGGATGATCGATGCCCGCATGCACGGCGAGTTCCAGCGGACCGAACCGCGCATCTTCGCGCGGCCGTTGACCATCCGTCGCGGCCAGCGTATCACTCTGGCCCAGACGATCGATCGCTTCAACGATTTGGGCTACGCGCAGCGTCCGGCGGTGAGACAGCCGGGCGAGTTCGCCATCGGCCGCGACGCCCTGGCCATGATGCCACGGGGCGGGGACCAGGCCGGCAAGACGGTCCGGCTGGTGTTCGCGCCGGTGACTCCGCGCCCGGCGCCGAAGCCCGGACAGGCGGCGCGGCCCGACTCCCTCGACGGGCGGACCGGCGGCGGCGCGCTGCAAGTGATCGAACTGGTCGGACGCAAAGCGCCGCTTGACGCCATCACGCTCGACGCGCCGCTGCTCACCGCGCTCACCACCGAAGGGCGCGAGAAGCGCCGCGACGTCCCGCTCTCAGCGATTGCGCCGCGCATGGTCCAGGCCGTCATCGCCATCGAGGATCGCCGCTTCTACGGTCACTCCGGGGTGGACTGGATCGGGACGACGAGGGCGGTCTATACCAACGTGTTCGGCAGCAAGAACTACCTCGGCGGCGGCAGCACCATCACCCAGCAGCTGGTCAAGAACACCTTTCTGACCTCCATGTGGGGCATGGCGAAGGCCCGCGAGAAGGATCCGCGGCGTAAGTTCACCGAGTGGCTGATGTCCATCGCGCTGGAGCGGCGGCTCTCGAAGGACAAAGTGCTCGAGCTCTACCTCAACGACGTCCCGCTCGGACAGCGCGGCTCCTTCGCGATCCACGGCGTGCCGGAGGCGGCCCGGCTGTTTTTTGGCAAGGACGTCAGCAACGTCAGCCTGGTCGAGGCGGCGACCATTGCCGGCGTCATCCAGGCGCCGTCGCGGCTCTCTCCGTTCAGCAATCCCGAGCGTGCCCGCGAGCGGCGCAACACGGTGCTGCGCGCGATGGCCGAGACCGGCTTCATTCCGGCGGCCGACGCCGAACGCGCCTCGCGCGAGCCGGTCCTGATCATGGCGCGCGCGCTCGAGTCCGAGGCGCCTCATTTCGTAGACTATCTGACGCAGGAACTGCAGGAGCGATCGAAGGCCGCCGGCGCGGTCGACGTCTACTCGACCCTTGACCTGCACCTGCAGCGCATCGCCCAGGATGCCGTGCGTGAGGGGCTCACGCGCGTCGACGCCATCCTGGCGCGGCGCAAGCCGAGGTTCCCGCAAGCGGCGCTCATCGCGGTCGACCCGCGCACCGGCGACATCCTCGCCCTGGTCGGCGGCCGGTCCTACAACCAGTCGCAATACAACCGCGCCGTCAGCGCCAAGCGGCAGCCCGGTTCCGTGTTCAAGCCGTTCGTCTACCTGGCGGCCTTCGAGCGTGCCGAGGCCGACGGCCGCACCGACATCACGCCGGCGACGATCGTGATGGACGAGCCGACGTCGTTCACCTTCAACGACCAGCAATGGACGCCGGGGAACTACGACAACCAATACGACGGCCCGATTACGCTCCGCCGCGCGCTGGCCCACTCCCGCAACATCGCGACCATCAAGGTGGCGGAGTCCACCGGCTTCGACAACGTCGCCTCGTTCTGGCGCCGGTTCGGCATCGGCGCCACCCCCAAAGCCTACCCGTCGATCGCGCTGGGCGTGTTCGAGGCCACCCCCTTCGACATCGCCACCGCCTACACGATTTTTCCCAACGGCGGCACCATTCGTCCCCTGCGCGCCATTAGCCGCATCCTCCACTCGGGCAAGGAACTGCCGATCGAGGTCCCCGCGCTGAAATCCGTGGCGCGGAAAGACACCACCTATCTGGTCACCAACATGCTGCGCAGCGTCATGAACGAGGGGACGGGCGCGGCGGCCCGGGGCAATGGCTTCGCGCTCGACGCCGCGGGCAAGACCGGCACCACCAACGACCTGCGCGACGCCTGGTTCGTCGGCTTCACGCCAGAACTGCTGACGGTGGTATGGGTCGGCCTCGACGACAACCAGGCGCTCGGCCTGAGCGGCGCGCAGGCCGCCCTCCCGATCTGGACGCAGTTCATGGCGCGGGCGCTCGCCGGCCACGCCAACCAGGCCTTCACCGTGCCAGAGGGGATCGTGTTCGTGGAGATCGACAAGGACACCGGCAAGCTGGCCACGCCGTCCTGTCCGCGGGTCTTCCGCGAGTCGTTCCGCGCCGGGACCGAGCCGACCGAACTCTGTGCCGCACACCAGCTCTAACAGGTTGCTGAAACCGTGACAACCTGAATGCAAAAAGTAGAAGGCAGAAGGCAGAAGGCAGAACATTCTGAATTGCCCGGCAGTTTGCTAATTCTGCCTCCTTCCTTCTGCCTTCTGCCTTGACACTGATGGGGTTTTCATCAGCCGCTAAGCCGTTCCCAGTTCCCAGTTTCAGCTGCCAGCGTGGCCCTGCTAGAATTGGACGTTCGACTTCACAAACTTCCTGAGGTGTGCGTGAGATCCAAGGCTCTTCTTTGTGTGTTCCTGTTGGCGGCGGCCGTCGGCGCGTGCCGTAAAGCCCCCGCCGGCCAGGCCGGCACCACGGCCGGCGCGCCGGCCGGATCCGGCACCGCCCCGGCGGCGGCAGCCGGGGCGCCCGGCCAGCCCGGTGCCCCGGGCCAGCCCGGTGCCCCCGGTCAGCCGCCCGCCCCGGCCCCGCCCAAGCCGGTGCCCGCGGCGCTGCCGCCGGTGATCGCGCGCGTCAATGGCGAGGACGTCAAGAAGGAAGACTTCGACCGCATCATCACCACGATGGAAGCGCGCGCCGGCCAGCCCATCCCGCCGGACCGCCGCGACGAAATCCTGCGCGGCGCGATCGACCAGCTGGTCGTCTACACCCTGCTGTCCCAGGAGAGCCGCAAGCGTGGGATCAAGGTGGAGGACGCCGAGATCGAGGTCAAGATGACCCAGCTGCGCGGCCAGTTCCCCACCCCCGACGGGTTCCAGAAAGCGCTCAAGGATCGTGGCATGACGATCGAGAGTCTGCGCAAGGACGCCCGGGTCGACCTCAGCGTCACCAAACTGATGGAAGCGGAAACCGGCGCGCTGGCCGGCCCCAGCGACGTCGAGGCGAAGGACTTTTACGAGAAGAACCCCGCGCGCTTCAAGCAGGACGAATCGGTCCGCGCCAGCCACATCCTGGTCCGCGTCGACGAGAAGGCTGACGCCGCCGCCAGGAAGAAGGCGCGCGCCGAGATCGACGGGGTCCTCAAGCGGCTCAAGGCCGGCGGCGATTTCGCCAAGCTGGCGCAGGAGCACTCGCAGGACGGCAGCGCCTCCCAGGGCGGTGATCTGAATTACTTCGCGAAAGGCCAGATGGTGCCGGCCTTCGACAAGGTCGCCTTCGAGCTGAAGCCCGGCCAGCTCAGCGACGTCGTGACCACCCAGTTCGGGTTTCACATCATCAAGGTGATCGACCACAAGCCGGGCCGCATCGTCCCGTTCGAGGAATCCTCCCAGCAGATCAAGCAGTTCCTGGGAGAGCAGAAGAAGCAGCAGCACACCGAGGCCTACATCGAGGGCCTGAAGAAGAAGTCGAAAATCGAAGTGCTGGTCTGATCACCGGGGCGCTGTGAACGAAGACGTCCTTCCCGCCGCGGCGGCCGCGCTCGAACGCGGCGAGCCCAGCGCCCTCGTGACGATCGTCCGCGCCTCCGGGTCGACGCCACAACGCACGGGCGCCAAGATGCTGGTGTTCGCCGATGGCCGCACCGTCGGCACCATCGGCGGCGGCTGTTACGAAAACGACGCGCTCGGCAGGGCGCGCGACGCGATCGCCACCGGCAGGCCTGCGCTCGTCCACTACGACCTCAACGACGACTTCGTGCAGGAGTCGGGGCTGATCTGCGGCGGCCAGATGGAGGTCTACATCGACCCGATCGCGCCAACCCCACCGCTCTACGTCATCGGCGCCGGTCACGTCGGCTGGCACCTGGGGCGCATCGCCGCCGACGCCGGATTCCGCCTCCACGTCGTCGACGACCGCGAGAAGTTCGCCAACGCCGAGCGCTTCCCCGGCGCCGACACCATCGAGGTCGACGACCTCGCCGCCTGGCTGCACCGCGCCGACCTGCCGGCGTCGGCCTACGTGGTGGTGGTCACCCGCGGCCACACCCACGACTTCGAGGCCATCCGCGCGCTCGCGGCCCGTGACCTGCGCTATCTCGGGCTGATCGGCAGCCGCGCCAAGGTGGCACGCATCTTCGACGCGCTCGAGGCGGAAGGCATGCCGCGCGAATGCCTGGCCCGCGTCCACGCGCCGATCGGCCTCGACATCGGCGCCATCACGCCGGCTGAAATCGCCATCAGCATCCTGGCCGAGTTGATCGCCATCCGCCATGGCAAGGATGTCTCGAGCGTGTCGATGAAGTGGACACCCAGCGGAAGGGCCACGCCCTAACCACCAAGCGTGACAGATTCTTCCGTCCTCATCCGCAACGCCACCATCCTCACGATGAACGATACCCTCGACATCGTGCAGGGAGCGGTGTCGGTTCGAGACGGCCGCATTGCCGCGATCGGCGCCGAGCCGGCGGCGCCGCATCACACCGTGATCGACGCCGGCGGCGCCTATCTCCTGCCGGGTTTCATCCAGACCCACGTGCACCTCTGTCAGACGCTGTTCCGCGGCTACGCCGACGACATGCCGCTGCTCGAGTGGCTGCGACGGCGGGTCTGGCCGATGGAAGCCGCCCATACGCCCGCAACCCTGCGCGCCTCCACCCGGCTGGCCGCCAGCGAGCTGCTGTTGAGCGGCACCACCACCGCGCTGACGATGGAGACGGTGCACGACACGGATGTGGTGTTCGAGGCGCTCGACGACATGGGCCTCCGCGCCGTCGTCGGCAAATGCATGATGGACTCGGATCAGCAGGTGCCGGCGCGGCTGCAGGAGAAGACCCACGCCTCGATCGACGAGAGCGTCGCGTTGCGCAAGCGCTGGGACGGCCAGGCCGGCGGCCGGCTGCATGCGGCGTTCGCGCCGAGGTTCGCGGTATCGTGCTCGCGCGCGCTGCTCGAGGCGGTCGCCGAGCTGTCGGCGCGCGACCGCGTGATCATTCACACCCACGCCTCGGAGAATCGCGACGAGGTGGCCGTCGTACGGAAACTGTCCGGCGGCCTGAGCAACCTGGAATACCTCGCCGACACCGGCCTCGCAACGCCACACCTCTGCGCCGCGCATTGCGTGTGGGTGACCGACGCCGAGCAGGACATCCTCGCCGAGCGCGACGTGAAAGTGCTGCACTGCCCGAGCTCCAACCTGAAGCTGGGATCCGGCCTGGCGCCGGTCGTCGAGATGCGGGCCCGCGGCATTTCGGTGTCGCTCGGCGCCGACGGCGCGGCGTGCAACAACCGGCTGGACATGTTCGAGGAGATGCGGCTGGCGGCGACCCTGCAGGCCGTCCGCCGCCAGCCTGGCGCCCTGACTGCGCGCGACGCGGTGTGGATGGCCACCCGCGAAGGGGCGCGGGCGCTCGCCATGGAGCGCGAGATCGGGTCGATCGAAGTGGGGAAGCGCGCCGACCTGATCCTGGTCGGGCGGGATCGTCCTCACCAGGCGCCTGACCCCGACCCCTGGTCAACCCTGGTGTACGCCAGCCGGGGCACCGACGTCGTGATGACCATGGTGGACGGCCGGGTACTGGTGGACGGCTCTGCCCTGCTCCATCAAGATGTGAGGGAGATTACGGCCGAGTCGCGCGTGGCCGCTGCCGCGCTCGCAGCCCGCGCCCACCTCCCCTGACGCGAGGCGGGCACCCTCAGTGTATAATTAGCAATCGCCGTGTTGGACTGCTAAAACATCATGACGCGTCATCCTGAGCTACCGGAACGAGATAGGCGGATCCTCGGCGCGCTGGTCCAGGCCTACATTGACCACGGCGAACCGATTTCCTCCCTGTGGCTGGCCAGCCGCGGCTTCGGGGTGTCGTCGGCCACGCTGCGCAATGTGATGGCCCGCCTCGAGGAGATGGGCTACGTGCGGCAGCCGCACACGTCCGCCGGCCGCGTACCGACCGACATGGGCTACCGCATCTATGTGGATCAGCTGTTGTCCGAGCGGCGCGCCGCCCGCTTCGCACCCGACGTCGAAGAACGGCTGCGGCGCGCCGGCACCGTCGAGGACGTCCTGTCGCACGCCTCGCAGGAGATCTCGCGCGCCTCGCACCAGGTCGGCTTCGCGATGATTCCCGCCACCGAGGCGGCATTCGAGCATCTCGACTTCGTCCCGCTCGACGGCCGCAAAGTGCTGGTGGTGCTGGTTTCGAGCGGCGGCCACATCTCGCACAAGGTGATCGAGCCGGTCGAAACCTTCGGCATGACCGAGCTGCAGCAGGCGGCCAATTTCATCAACTCCGAGTTCAAGGGGCACTCGCTCAGCGAGGTCCGCCAGGCGGTCTTCGATCGGCTGCGCCAGGCGCAAACCACCTATGGCGAACTGATGTCGCGGGCGCTGCGGCTCGCCAGTTCGTCGTTCGAAGGGCTCGAGCGGCAGCCGTCGATCTACGTGCAGGGGACGGCGCTCCTGTTCGAGGTCACCGCCGGTCACGACCCCGAGGCCACGCTCGCCCGGATGCGCTCGCTGGTGCACATGATCGAGGAGAAGACGCGGCTCGTGCAGTTGATCGACGCCTGCATGGACGGCAGCGGCCTGACCGTGTTCATCGGCTCGGAACACCACGATCCCGACCTCGAGCACTTCAGCGTGGTCACCTCGACCTATACCGACGGCAAGCGGACCGGCGCGGTCGGCATCATCGGGCCGACCCGCATGCGCTACTCCCGGGCCATCAACGTCGTCGACAGCCTGTCCCGAACCATCAACCGCGTTTTCGACAATTCCTAGATCACATGGAAGACGAACGAACCGACACGGAAGAACCGTCCGCGCCCGCCGTCGATGCCGCGGAACTGCAGAAGGAGCGGGACGAGTATTACGATCGCCTGCTCCGCAAGACCGCCGAATTCGACAACTACCGCAAGCGCACCGAGCGCGAGCGGCTCCAGCTGTCGGAAGCCGCGGCGGCGGATCTGCTCGAGGAGCTGCTGCCGCTGGTCGACGACATGGAGCGCGCGCTCAAGGCCGACACCGGCGGCGAGGCGACCGCGGCCATGCGTCGCGGCGTCGAGCTGATCCAGAAGCAGCTGATCGAAACGCTGCGCAAGCGCGGCGTCACCCCGCTCGACTCACTCGGCGAGGACTTCGACCCTCATGTCCACATGGCGGTCTCGCACGAGCCCGCCGACGGCCGGCGCGAGGGTGAAGTCATCGAGGAATTCCGGCGGGGATACAAACTGGGCGATCGCCTGCTGCGGCCCGCGATGGTGAAGGTGGCTAAAGGGTGAGCAAGCGTGACTATTACGAGGTGCTCGGGGTCGCCCGGGACGCCACCGACCCCACCATCAAGAGTGCCTATCGCAAGCTGGCGCTGAAGTTCCACCCGGATCGCAATCCCGGCGACGCCGCGGCCGAGGAGCAATTCAAGGCGGCCGCCGAGGCCTACGCGATCATCTCGGACCCCGACAAGCGTTCCGCCTACGATCGCTTTGGCCATGCCGGCGTGAGCGGCGCGGGCGCCGGAGGGTTCGACCCCAACCAGTTCGCCGGCTTCGAGGACATCTTCGGCAGCCTGGGGGACCTCTTTGGCTTCGGCGGGCGGCGTCAGCGTGGCGGACCGCAGCGCGGATCCGATTTGCGCTACGACCTCGAGATCTCGTTCGAGGAAGCGTTCACCGGCACCGAAACGTCCATCCAGATTCCGCGCGAAGAAACCTGCGAGACCTGCCGCGGATCCGGCGCGGCAGCCGGCAGCGCTCCGGAAGTCTGCGGACAGTGCAAAGGCTCGGGCCAGCTGCGTTTCCAGCAGGGCTTCCTCACGGTGGCGCGTCCCTGTTCGACCTGCCGCGGTTCCGGCAAGGTGATCGCCAAGCCGTGCCAGGCCTGCCGCGGCGCCGGCCGCGTCGGACGCGAGCGCAAGATCACGGCGAAGATACCGGCGGGGATTGCCACCGGGCAGCGGCTGCGCCTCTACGGCGAAGGGGAACACGGCTCCGCGGGCGGGCCTCCCGGCGATCTCTACGTCGTCGTCCACGTCCAGGATCACGTCGTCTTCCACCGGGAGGAAGACGACCTCTATTGCCACCTGACCCTGAGCTATCCGACGCTCGCGATCGGCGGGACGGTGGCGGTGCCGACGATGACGGGCGACGAGCAGATCAAGATTCCGTCGGGCACCCAGGCGGGCGCCCGGTTCAAGCTCCGCGGCAAGGGCATGCCGAACGTCTCAGGCCGCGGCCATGGGGATCTCTACGCCATCACGCGGGTGGCCATCCCGAAGAAGCTGACCAAGGAACAGAAGCACCTGCTCGAGGAACTGGCGAAGACGATGCCGCAGGAGTCGGTCGAGACGAGCGAACCCGACGAGGGCGAGAAACCGTTCTTCGAAAAGGTGAAGGATATTTTTGGCTGAGTATCCCGCGCTCGAGCTCCGGTTTGCCCGGCCGGCCGACGCGTCGCTTCACGACCGCCTCTACGCGCTGCTCGACGACTTCGACCCCATCGCCATCCACGAGGACGAGCCGGGCGACTGCTGGCGAGTGTTTTTCCGCTCGGCGGAGCGGCGCGACGGCGCCTCCGCCACGATCGCCGCCACCCTGCCGCCCGGCCTGATTCGCGCCTCCTCCGTCAGCGTGCCGGATGAAGACTGGGCGCGCCGCTCGCAGGAAAGTCTCACGGCGATCGAAGCCGGCGGCCTGATCATCGCGCCGCCCTGGAACGTGCCGGGGCCGCAGACCAGTAAGCTCGTCATTATCATCGAGCCGTCGATGGGCTTCGGCACAGGACACCACGCGACCACGCGGTTGTGCCTGCTGGCGATGCAACGGCTCGAGCTTCGCGGCGCGCGCGTGCTCGACATCGGCACCGGTTCAGGGGTCCTCGCGCTGGCGGCATGGAAGCTGGGGGCGGCCGACGTCGTCGCCGTGGACAGCGACCCCGACGCGCTCGACAATGCCCGCGACAACATCGCGCGCAACGGGGCGGCGCCGGCGATCGATATCATCCGGGACGACCTGGCCACGCTGCGGGTCGAGCGCGCCGACCTGGTGCTGGCCAACCTGACGGGGGCGGTACTGGTGCGCTACGCGGGCGAGCTGCGCGGCATGGCGCGCGACGACGGCTATCTCGTGCTGAGCGGCTTTGCGCCCCAGGACGCCCTCGTCATCAAAACGGCGTTCGCCGGGCTCGCGGTGATCGACGAACAGGTCGACGGCGAATGGGCGGCGCTCACGCTGAGGCTTTAGGCCTACAGATCCCCCCAGACGAACTGCAGCAGCGCGATCGCGACCATCGGGACGGCGTCGGCCCGCAGGGTCCGGCGTCCGAGCGTGATTGGCACGCAGCCGGCCCGGACCGCCGCTTCGATCTCCGCCACGCTCCAGCCGCCTTCGGGCCCCACCATCAACGACGCGGATGCCGGCCGTGTGCTGCCGAGCGTGGAGACCGGCTGCCCCTCGACGGCGGCCGACGGCTCCACCAGAAGCACGCGCAGCTCGGCGCCGTCCCGTAGCAGCCAGTCGTCGAACCGCATACCGGCGCTGATCGTGGGAACCACGGCACGGCGGCACTGCTTGGCCGAGGCGACGGCGATCCGCCGCCAGCGTTCCGGCGCGCGCCCCGCTTTCATGTAGGCCGCCGTGTGCTCCGTGACCAGTGGCTCGATCGCCGTCACGCCCATCATGGTGGCGTCGCGGACGACGTCGTCCATCTTCTCGCCTTTGATGACGGCCTGGGCGAGCGTGAGACGAACCGCGGGTTCGGCGGCGGCCGGGACTTCCTCGAGCAGCCGCAGGTCGGCGCCATCCCGCCCAACGCGTTCGACGCGCGCGCGGAACTCCCGTCCCACCCCGTCGAAGACCGCGACCTCGTCACCCACCGCCAGCCGCAGCACCTGCGCGAGGTGCCGCGCTTCGTCTTCCGCCAGCCGCGCGTGCCCGGCGAGGGCGTCGATGGATTCGGCCAGGAAGCGAGGCAGCATTGGCGCGGATTATAGGTTGTATACTCGACGCGTTGCTCTTCAAGGGCCAGCAGCTCGGAAAATACAAGATCAGCGCGCCGCTCGGCAGCGGCGGGTTCGGCACGGTCTACCTCGCCCACGACACCTGGATCGACAAGAAGGTCGCGATCAAGGTGCCGCACCGGCAGAACCTGGACTTCGGCGAGCTGCTGCGCGAGCCGCGTCTGCTCGCGTCCGTCAACCATCCCAACATCGTCGCCATCACCACCGCGGAGAAGCAGGACGGGGTCTTCTTCATCGTGATGGAATACGTGCCGGGCGAGACGCTCGAGAACATCATCGCCACGCGCGGGGCGCTCGAGCTCAATCGGGCGCTCGACTTCACCTGCCAGATTTGCAACGCGGTGGACCACGCGCACCGGCAGGGGGTCATCCATCGCGATCTGCGGCCCGCCAACGTGCTGGTGGGCGAGCACGACATGCTCAAGGTGGCCGACTTCGGTACGTCGCGCTTCCTCGAGATTGCGGCGCATGGCACGACCGTCATCGGCAGCCCGCCCTACATGGCGCCCGAACAGTTCCACGGCAAGGCGGTGTTCGCCTCGGACCTCTACTCGCTGGGGGTGACGATGTACCAGATGCTGACGGGTGTGCTGCCCTACGACACGCCCGCCCCTGCCGACATGGACAAGCTGATGTCGGGCGAGCTGGTGTCGCCGCCGCGCCTGAAGAACGCGGCCATTCCCAAGTCGATCAGCGACATCGTGATGAAGGCGCTCGCGCCGGAAACCACCGCGCGCTACCAGCGCGCCTCGGACCTGCTCGACGACGTGCTGGCGGCGAGAAACGCCACGCGGACGCCGCAGCCCGGGGCGGTATCGCGAAGCGCCGGCGGCCCGACGCGAGGGGCGGGGCGCGACGACGCCCAGAGCATCCAGAACCGGCTGCGCGCGCGTGAGACCCCCGTCGCGCGCTTCTGCTGGCAGTGCCGCAAGCCGCTGCATGCGCGAACGGATCGCTGCCCCTTCTGCAACGAGCAACAGTAGCCCGTGCTAACATTTCGTCGGGGGTGGTAGCGATCATGGCCTTTGGCACCGGCAAGATCTGGATGAACGGCACGCTCGTCGACTGGGCGGACGCCACGATTCACGTCGCGTCGCACGTCGTCCATTACGGCAGCGCCGTCTTCGAGGGCGCGCGGTGCTACGACACGCCGCGCGGCTCGGCCTGCTTCCGCCTCGACGCGCACCTGGAGCGGCTGTTCGATTCCGCGAAAATCTACCGCATGGAACCGAAGCTGTCGTACGACGAGGTCCATCAGGCGGTGATCGACACGATCAAGGCGAACGCCTTCAAGGCCTGTTACATCCGCCCGCTGGTCTATCGCGGCTACCACACGCTCGGGGTCAATCCCTTCCCGTGTCCGGTCGACACCGCCATTATTCTCTGGGACTGGGGCACCTATCTCGGCCAGGATGCGCTCGAGCACGGCGTGGACGTCTGCGTCAGCTCGTGGGCGCGCCCGGCGCCCAACACCTTCCCGACGCTCGCGAAGACCTCCGCCAACTACGCCAACTCGTCGCTCATCAAGATGGAGGCGGTCACCGGCGGCTACAGCGAGGGGATCGCGCTCGACACCGCCGGTTACCTCAGCGAGGGCAGCGGTCAGAACCTGTTCGTCGTGCGCGACAACGTGATCTTCACGCCACCGGCGACCGCCTCGATCCTGCCGGGCATCACGCGCGACTCCGTGATCACGCTGGCACGGGACCATGGCTTCCAGGTCCGCGAAGAAATGCTGCCGCGCGAGCTGCTCTACATCGCCGACGAGGCGTTTTTTGCCGGCACCGCGGTCGAGGTCACCCCGATCCGCTCGGTCGACAAGCTGCCGGTCGGCAACGGGCGCCGTGGCCCGATTACCGAAGCCGTCCAGCAGGCCTTCTTCGACGTGATCAACGGTGTGGTCGCCGACAAGCACGGCTGGCTGGAATACGTCTACGAGGGCGAGCCGCGCGAGGCGGTCGGCGCCGCCGCCAAGGCCGGCCGGGTCCCGTAACCAGGCCGCCGGGTCCCGCGGCCCGGCCCTCGTCTGCTACACTTTCCCCGGCGGACCGTCCCGCCGGGGATTCATGAATATCAATCAACTGCTCCAGATCGCCGTGGCGAGTGGCGCGTCCGACCTGCACCTCAAGGTCGGCAGCTACCCGATGATGCGCATCAACGGCACCCTCGTGGTGGCCTCCGAAGAGAAGCGGATGGACCGCACCGACACCGAGGCCATCGCCCAGTCCATCCTGGGACCCGAGCAGGTCGAGAAGTTCAGGAAAAACCAGGACGTCGATCTGGCCTACAGCATCGACGGTCTCGGCCGCTTCCGCTGCAACGTCTTCCAGCAGCGTGGCACGGTCGGTCTGGTGCTGCGCGTGATTCCGACCAAAATCAAGACCATCGACGAGCTCGGCCTGCCGCCGGTACTCAAGAAGATCGCGCAGGAAGAGCGCGGACTCGTCCTGGTCACGGGGACCACGGGCAGCGGCAAGAGCACCACGCTGGCGGCGATGATCGACTACATCAACGCGACGCGCCAGGCGCACGTGATGACGGTCGAGGATCCGATCGAATACCTGCACCGCGACAACCATTCCATCGTGAACCAGCGGGAAATCTCGGTCGACACCCAGTCGTTCGCCCACGCGCTGCGGGCCGCCCTCCGCCAGGACCCCGACGTGATCCTGGTGGGGGAAATGCGCGACCTCGAGACGATCGAGACCGCGCTGCACGCCGCCGAAACCGGGCATCTCGTGTTCTCGACGCTGCACACCCTCGACGCCACCGAGACCATCAACCGCATCATCGCGGTCTTCCCGCCGCACCAGCAGCGGCAGGTGCGCATCCAGCTGGCGGCCGTGCTCAAGGCGGCGGTGTCGCAGCGCCTGCTGCCGCGCGCCGACGGGATGGGCCGCGCCGCGGCGGTCGAGGTCATGACGACCACCGCCTTCATCCGCGACTGCATCATCGACAAGGACAAGACCTCGATGATCACCGGCGCGATCGCGGCCGGCACCTCGCAGTACGGGATGCAGACCTTTGATCAGGCGATCTTCCAGCTCTATTCGCAGGGGCTGGTCACGCTCGACGAGGCGCTCCGCTGGGCGAGCAACGTCGACGACTTCAAGCTCAAGGTGTCGGGCATCTCGACCACCTCCGAGATGGCGCGCGACGAGATGGCGTCGAAGCTGGTGAACCCGGCCGTCAAGCCAGGCGTCGCCGCACCAGGCGCTGCCAAGCCGGCCGTCAAGCCCGCCGCCGCGGCGCCCCCCACCATCGAGCGCTTCGGCGGCCGCTAGTCCCCTGGAACCGTGATGACTCACACAATCCCCGAACGGGGCATCCCGCCTGGCGGCGTTGCTCCTCGCTCACTTATGCCCAATAAGCTCGCTCGTCGCGCCTTGCCAGGCGGGCGCCGCGCTCCGGGACTTGTGCAAGCCATCACGGTTCCAGGGGACTAGCCGGCGAACGCCGAACCGCGGTCTCCCCAACACGGCCAGTGGCTGAACGAACGGCATATGTCGACGCGCTCCACATGCTCGGGAGGCGCGAGCTCTCGGTGAAGATGCTCCGCGACCGCCTGCTCGAGCGCGCGCACGCGCGCGACGACGTCGACCGCGCCATCGAGATGCTGCTCGAGAACAGAGCCCTGGACGATGGCCGGGTGGCGGGCGCCTACGTGCGTACCGCGCTCAAGGTCAAGGGGCGCGGCCGGTTCCGCATCCAGCGCGAGCTGCAGATGATGGGCATCCCGAAGGACATCGCGTCGGCGGCGCTCGCGGAGGCGTTCAGCGAGGTCGACGAGCGGACGCTGATCGTCAAGGCGCTGCAGAAGAAGCTGCGTCACAATCAGACGATTGCCACGCCGGCCGAATATGCGCGGGTGTTCCAGTTCCTGATGCGCCAGGGGTTCTCCCCCGCCGGCGTCACCTCCGTTCTCCGCGCGAGGCGGAAAGGCGCAGCGATGGACGACTGTTAGAGCGCGCCAACACCCGCAGCCACGCCGCCCGCGCGCCATGCCGAGCTGCCACCGCCAAGCTCATCCAGCCGTCAGTTTCAGTAGAATGGAGACATGACGTCCCGAGAGGTGCGCAGCAGTTTTCTGAAATATTTCGAGCAGCACGGCCATGCCGTCGTCCCGAGCTCGTCACTCGTGCCGCACGAGGATCCGACGCTCCTCTTCACCAACGCCGGGATGAACCAGTTCAAAGACCTGTTTCTCGGGACCGAGCAGCGCAACTACACCCGCGCGACCACGGTGCAGAAGGTCATGCGTGTGAGTGGCAAGCACAACGACCTCGACAACGTCGGACCCTCGCATCGTCATCACACCTTCTTTGAGATGCTGGGCAACTTCTCGTTCGGCGACTACTTCAAGAACGACGCGATCCCGTTCGCGTGGACGCTGCTGACCGAGGTCTGGGGACTCGATCCGGGCCGCCTGTATCCCACCATCTTCAAGGGGGAGCACGGCATTCCGCGCGACGACGAGTCGTTCGCGATCTGGTCGAGGCTGGTGCCCGCCGATCGCATCACGGCGCTCGGCGCGGCGGACAACTTCTGGCAGATGGGCGAGACCGGACCGTGCGGCCGCTGCACGGAGATCATGTTCTACCGCCCCGAAGCGCCCTGCCAGGAGCCGGTCTGCCGCGGCCTGGAATGCAGCTGCGATCGCTATTTCGAGATCTGGAACAACGTGTTCATGGAGTTCAACCGGGTCGAAGGGGGCACGCTCCAGCCGCTGCCGGCGCTGTCGGTGGACACCGGCATGGGCTTCGAGCGCGTGACCTCGGTGCTGCAGCACAAGTTCTCCAACTACGACACCGACATCTTCACGCCCATCCTGGACGCCCTCGGGGCGGCGGCCGGCCGGCCCTACTCGCGCTTCCATGGCGGCGGCGATCACCCCGACGTCTCGATGCGCGTGGTCGCGGATCACCTGCGCGCGATGACGTTCCTGATCGCCGACGGCGTGGTGCCGTCCAACGAATGGCGCGGCTACGTGCTGCGCAAGATCATGCGCCGCGCCATGCGCCATGGCAAGAAACTTGGCTTCACGGAGCCCTTCCTGCACGCCCTGGTGGACGTGCTGGTCGCGGACATGGGCGACGCGTATCCCGAACTGCGACGCAACCGCGACACGGTGGTGCAGGTGGTCCGCAGCGAGGAGGATCGGTTCGACGTGGTGCTGACCGCCGGGCTACCCCGGCTCGAAGAGGCGCTCGATCGGGCCGTGACCTCAGGCACGACGATCCTGCCGGGTGACGAGGCGTTCCGGCTCTACGATTCGCTCGGCGTGCCGCTCGACTTCATGGAAGACATCGCCGGCCAGCGGGGCTTGACGGTCGATCGCGAAGGCTACGAACGCGCGATGGCAGGCCAGCGCGAGCGCGCGCGCGCCGGCAGCTCGTTCGAATCGAAGAAAACGCAGGAGTTTGCTTTTACGTCGGACCAGGGGCGGGCGGCGGCGCTGGGCGCGGGCGATCAGTTCGAAGGCTATACCCGGACCTCGGTCAGCGGTATCCCCGTCGTGGCGCTGTTCGACGCGGAACGCAAGCAGGTCGGCGAACTCACGAGCGGAGCCAGCGGATTCGTGGTGCTCGAGCGAACCCCGTTCTACCTGGAGTCCGGCGGCCAGGTGTCCGACAGCGGCGTGATCGCGAACGACGCCACCGGCGCCTCAGGCCGGGTGACCGGTCTCATCCGGCTGGCGGCCAATGGCCCGCGGGCGCACCGGGTGACCGTATCGGGCGGCTCGTTCGCGCCCCGAGACCTCGTCACCGCCGCGGTGGACGACGACAGCCGTGATGCGACCCGCCGCAATCACACCGCGACACATCTGCTGCACGCGGCGCTGCGGCAGGTGCTCGGCACCCACGTCAAGCAGGCCGGGTCGCTCGTCGGCCCGGATCGCCTGCGCTTCGATTTTCAGCATTTCGCGGCCATCCCGCGCGCAGAGCTCGACCGCGTCGAACGCATCGTCAATGCGCAGATCTACCGCAACACGCCTGTGCAGACCGACATCAAGTCGACGCAGGAGGCGATGGCCTCCGGCGCCATGGCGTTGTTCGGCGAGAAGTACGGCGACTCGGTACGGGTGGTTTCCATTGGAGACGGCTCGTTCAGCAAGGAACTGTGCGGCGGCACCCATGTTCGGGCGACCGGCGACGTCGGGTTATTCCTGGTCACCCAGGAAAGCGGCGTCGCGGCCGGGGTCCGGCGCATCGAAGCGCTGACCGGGGCGGGCGCGGTGACCTGGTACCAGCAACAACGGGCATCGCTCGATCGCCTGGTCGGCGCGCTGAACACGACGCCCGATCAGGCACTCGATATCGTCCAGCGACTCCAGGCCGACGCGAAGCGCCTGGCTCGCGAGGTCGACGCACTGAAGATGAAGGCGGCGCTCGGCGGCGGCCGCGGCAGCGCGGGCGCCGACGACGATACCCGCGTGGTCAAGGGCGTCAAGGTGATCGCGCGGCGTGTGGCGGGCCTCGAGAAAGCCGCGCTGCGCGGGCTGTCCGACTCCCTCCGCGACAGGCTCGGCAGCGGCATCGTCGTCCTCGTGTCGGAGCACGACGGCAAGGTCGCGCTGGTGGTCTCGGTCACCAAGGACCTG
>JBKJRJ010000010.1:0-3426 GCA_046594705.1 Vicinamibacterales bacterium | reverse complement strand
GATGATGTTGAAGTTGCCGGTCGCGGTGATGTAGATGTCGGCGCTGTCGATCACGTCCTCGAGCGTCGCGACCTGGTACCCCTCCATCGCCGCCTGCAGCGCGCAGATCGGATCGATTTCGGCGACGATGACGCGGCAGCCCTGGCCGCGCAGCGCCTGCGCGCAGCCCTTGCCGACTTCACCGAAGCCGACCACCACCGCCACCTTGCCGCCCATCATGACGTCGGTGGCGCGGTTGAGGCCGTCGAGCAGCGAGTGCCGGCAGCCGTAGATGTTGTCGAACTTGCTCTTGGTGACCGAGTCGTTGACGTTGATCGCGGGGAAGAGGAGCGTGCCGGCCTTCATCATCTCGTAGAGGCGGTGCACGCCGGTGGTCGTCTCCTCGCTGACGCCCTGCATGTCGGCGGCGACCTTGGTCCAGCGCTTCGGGGTGGACTTCAGCTCCTGCCGCAGCAGCTCCAGGATGACGCCCCACTCCTCGGGTTCCTTGTCGGCGTCGAACGCCGGGACCTTGCCGGCCTTTTCGTATTCCACGCCCTTGTGCAGCAGCAGCGTGGCATCGCCGCCATCGTCGACGATCTGCGTGGGACCCGAGCCGTCGGGCCACAGCAGCGCCTCGCTGGTGCACCACCAGTATTCGTCGAGTGTTTCGCCCTTCCAGGCATACACCGGGGTGCCCTTGGGGCTGGCCGGCGTGCCGCCGGTTTCGGGACGGCCGACGACGACCGCCGCGGCGGCGTGATCCTGCGTCGAAAAGATGTTGCACGACACCCAGCGGACGTCGGCGCCGAGTTCGGTCAGGGTCTCGATGAGGACGGCGGTCTGCACCGTCATGTGCAGGCTGCCCATCACGCGCGCGCCGGCCAGCGGCTTCTTGGTGCCGTAGCGCGTGCGGAGCGTCATCAGGCCGGGCATCTCGTGTTCGGCCAGGCGGATCTCTTTGCGGCCGAACTCGGCCAGGCCGAGGTCCTTGACTTTGTAGGGCTCGCGGCCGGCCTTCCTGGCGGCCTCGAACGGATGGACTTCAGTGATTGCGGCTGACGGCATCTTCTCTCCTTAAGGAACTGCGAATTGCGAATTGCGAACTGTTAACTGCTAAGTGCGAACTGCGGACATCACGAACAGCGCCGGGCCCTTGGCTTGTGGATCAACGGACAGCGGGACGATCCGGACATCGTCGAATCCGGCGGTCCCGAGCAACCGGCGCAGGTGGTCGTCGCCGAAGCCCAGCCAGACGTGCCCCATCTGCTGCTTGTACTCCTCGCGATCGTGCGGCAGCATGTCGCACAGGACCAGCTTGCCGCGCGGCTTGAGCGTGCGCGCGGCCTCGAGCAGGACCGCCGCCGGGTCGGGCGCATGATGCAGCACGAGCATCATGACGGCGGCGTCGAGCTCGCCGTCGGCGACCGGCAGCGCCTCGAGTTCACCGCGCCGGACATCGACGTTCGGCATGCCGCGCAGCCGCCGCCGCGCGGCCTGCAACATCTCGCCGCTGCGATCCACGGCCACCGTGTGCGCGACGAAGGGGGCCAGCGCGGCGCTGGTCTCGCCGGTGCCGCAGCCGAGGTCGCCCACGGTCCAGCGCGAGTCGATCAACGCGGGCAGGGCGTGCAGCGCCGACGCGCCGCCGAACAGCTCGCGGCGCAGGCGGTCCCACTGGCCCGCCGCGGATGCGAAAAACTCCTCCGACTTGGTTTGCCGGCGGCCCAGGACACCCTTGACGCGCCGCGCGTCCTGATCGGCCCCGGCGGTGGTCGCGATCTGCTCGCGCAGCAGCGACCACAGGCGCCGCGTGTGCGCGTCGCGCTCGTCCAGCGCGAGGGTGTAATAGCGGCTGGTGCCGTCGCGCCGCGAGCTCACCCAACTGGTGTCGGCCAGCGTCTTCAAATGCCGGCTGACCGTGGACTGCGGCAGCTGCAATACCGCGCACAACTCGGTCACCGTCAGCTCGTGGCGCTCGAGGATCAGCAGCATCCGGCTGCGCGTCGCATCCGACAGGGTGCTGAGGTCGTCGAAGATTGCCGCCTGGGTCACTTGCAGTCCATCCGTATATCCGGATTAACAGCTTAACAACAACGGGGCACGCCGTCAACTCGTCGCGGAGCGATAAGATAGTGTCCTGGATACCACCCGTCTCTACCGCCTCAACGACGCCCCCGTCCGCCCTGATCGCGCCTGTGTCCTCTACTGGATGACATCGGCCCGACGCCTGCATTTCAATTTCTCCCTGGAGCATGCGGTGGCGCAGGCCGTCGCGCTGCGCCGTCCGCTGGTCATCCTGGAGGCGCTCCGCTGTGACTACCCCCACGCCAGCGATCGGCTGCATGCCTTCGTACTCCAGGGAATGGACGAGCACGCGGCCGAGCTGAGGAAGAGCGCCGCCACCTACTACCCCTATGTCGAACCGGCTCCCGCAGCCGGCTCGGGCCTGCTCGCGGCGCTCGCCAGCCACGCCTGCCTGGTCGTGACCGACTGGTATCCGGCATTTTTTCTCCCGCGGATGCAGGCAGCAGCCGCGAAGCGGCTGGACGTGCGGCTCGAGGCGATCGACAGCAACGGACTGCTCCCCGTCGCGGCCGCCGGCCGCGCGGTGCCGATGGCGCACGGGTTCCGCTCGCACCTGCAGCGATCGCTGCGGCCGCAGCTGGCATCATGGCCGGCGGAGTCTCCGCTCGAGGCACTCCCCTCGCGTGCCCGGCGGCGGGACCCGGTGCTGCCGGCCGGCGTCCTCGAGCGTTGGCCGGCGATGGGCCACGACACGGAGCTCGCAGCCCTCCCGATCGATCACGCCGTTCGCCCGGTCCCGATCCGTGGCGGACGCCGCGCCGCGCGCGCCCGGCTCGACCACTTCATAGTCGAGGGACTCGCCCGTTACGGCGAACACCATAATCAGCCGGAGCAGGACGCGACCAGCCGCTTGTCGCCGTGGCTGCACTTCGGCCACCTGTCTGCGCACGAGGTCTTCCAGGCCGTCATGTCGCGCGAGCGATGGACGTCGCGCAAGCTCGGCCCCGGGGCGCGCGGCGCGAAAGAGGGCTGGTGGGGCGTCAGCCCGTCGGCCGAGTCCTTTCTTGACGAGCTCGTCACCTGGCGCGAGCTGGCCTTCAACACGTGCGCGTTCGTCCCCGGCTACGACCGCTACGATTCGCTGCCGCCGTGGGCCCGCCGCACGCTGGACGCCCATCGCGGTGACCCGCGGGCCCACCGCTACTCGCTCGAGCAATTCGACGCCGCCGCCACGCACGACCCGCTCTGGAACGCGGTGCAGCGCCAGCTCAAACAGGAGGGCTGGTTTCACGGCTACATGCGGATGCTCTGGGGAAAGAAGATCCTGGAGTGGTCGAGGACGCCCCAGGACGCGCTGGCCGTGATGGAGCACCTCATGAACCGTTACTCGCTCGACGGACGGGATCCCAATTCATGGGC
>JBKJRJ010000488.1:0-4041 GCA_046594705.1 Vicinamibacterales bacterium | reverse complement strand
TTCTCGGCCAAGGGCACGCTGTCGATCGCCCAGAGCCTCTACGAGCGGCACAAGGCGCTGACCTATCCGCGCACCGACTCGCGGGCCCTGCCGGAGGATTACCTGCCGGTCGCGAAGAAGACATTCCGGATGCTGGCGGACAGCGGCATGGCGCACCTCGCCACGCACGCCAGGATCGCGATCGCCAACGACTACATCAAGCCGAGCCGCCGCATCTTCGACAACGCCAAGGTCAGCGATCACTTCGCCATCATCCCGACGCTCGAGTCGCCGCAGGGCCTCTCGGAAGCCGAACAGAAACTCTACGATCTCGTCGCGCGACGCTTCATGTCGGTGTTCTTCCCGTCGGCGGAGTACCTGGTCACCACCCGCATCTCGCGCGCGGTGAACCATAGCTTCAAGACCGAGGGCAAAGTGCTGGTCCGGCCCGGCTGGCTGGCGATCTACGGCAAGGAAGCGCAGGACGAGAACGCGGAAGGACCGCAGAGCCTGGTTCCCATCACGCCCGGCGAGCCGGTGGCCGCCGAGACGGTCTCGGCCAAGGCGCTGAAAACCCGGCCGCCCGCGCGTTACTCGGAAGCGACGCTGCTCGGCGCGATGGAAGGCGCCGGCAAGCTGGTCGAAGACGACGAACTTCGCGACGCCATGCAGGAGAAGGGGCTCGGCACCCCCGCGACACGCGCCGCCATCATCGAAGGGCTGCTCAACGAGAAGTACATGCTCCGCGAAGGGCGTGAACTGATCCCCACCGCCAAGGCGTTCCAGCTCATGACGCTGCTGCGCGGCCTCGGCGTCGAGGAGCTCTCCAAGCCGGAGCTCACCGGCGAATGGGAGTTCAAGCTCGCCCAGATCGAACACGGCAAGCTCGGGCGCGATGAATTCATGCGGCAGATCGCCGACATGACCACCCGCATCGTCAGGAAGGCCAAGGAGTACGACCACGACACGGTGCCGGGCGACTACGCGACGCTCGAAACGCCGTGCCCCAATTGCGGCGGCGTGGTGAAGGAAAATTATCGGCGCTACACCTGCACCGGGAAGAACGCCACCGCCACCGATGCCTGCGGCTTCTCGTTCGGGAAGACGCCGGCAGGACGCACCTTCGAGCTCGCCGAAGTGGAGCAGTTCCTGCGCGACAAGCGGATCGGGCCGCTCGACAACTTCCGCTCGAAGGCGGGCTGGCCGTTCACCGCGGAAATCGTGCTGAAGTACAACGAGGACGAGAAGAACTGGAAGCTCGAGTTCGACTTCGGCAACGACGCCGAAGAGACCGGCGAGCTGGTGGATTTCGGCGGCCAGGACGCCGTCGGCACCTGCCCGAAGAGCGGCGGCCGGGTGTTCGAGCTGGGCCGCAACTACGTGTGCGAGCACGCCGTGCGCACCGACGCGCAGCCGGAACCCACCTGCGACTTCAAGAGCCGCAAGATCATCCTGCAGCAGCCGGTCGAGCGCGAGCAGATGGCCAAGCTGCTGGCGACGGGCAAGACTGACCTGCTGGAGAAGTTCGTCTCGATGCGCACGCGCCGCCCGTTCAAAGCGTTCCTCGCCTGGGACAAGGAAGCCGGCAAGGTCAATTTCGAGTTCGCGCCATCGAAGTTCCCGCGCAAGGGACCGCCCAGAACGGGGCCGCCGCGCCCTGTCCGCGCGCCCGGCGGTGCCGGCAAGGCCGCCGCCAAGCGCGCCAAAAAGGCACCAAAGAATACTGAGCCGAAGGCGCCCCGCAAGTCCACCGGCAAACTGATGACCGTCAGTGCGGAACTGGCGGCCGTGATCGGCAACGAGCCGGTCGCCCGCACCCAGGTGATCAAGAAGCTGTGGGACTACATCAAGGCCCATGGGCTGCAGGACGCCGTCAACAAGCGCGCCATCAACGCTGACGCGCTGCTGCTGCCCGTCTTCGGCAAGCCGCAGGTGACGATGTTCGAGCTGGCCAAGATTGTCGGCCCGCACCTCAGTTCGGCGAACGCGGTCCCCGCGGGCCGGTAATGGCTTGCGCGCCCGCGACAGACCCGGCGGTCGAATTCGACAAGGTCTCGCTCGCCTTCGACGATCACGTCGTCCTCAAGGACCTAAGCTTCAGCGTGCCCAGCGGCTCGATGCGGATCCTGCTGGGCGCCAGCGGCGCCGGTAAGTCGCTCATCCTCAAGCTCGCCCTGGGCCTGCTCCGCCCCGACTCGGGCACCATTCTGGTCAACGGCCACCGGGTCACCGAGATGGCGGAGCTCGAGCTTCTGAAGATGCGATCGGATGTCGGCATGGTGTTCCAGGAGAACGCGCTGTTCGATTCGCTCACCGTGGCGGAGAACGTCGGCTACCGCCTTTACGAGGAAAGCGACCTGGGGCTGGACGCCGTGCGCGCGCGGGTCGAGGAAGTGCTGGAGTTCCTGGGGCTCGGCGAGTTCATCGATCGCATGCCGTCGAGCCTGTCGGGCGGGCAGCGCCGCCGCGTCGGCATCGCCCGCGCGATGGCCTCGAAGCCGTGCCTGATGCTGTTCGACGACTCGACGACGGGGCTCGACCCCGTCATCTCGGCCACCGTGGACGACGAAATCGTGAAGCTGCGCGATCTCGAGCAGGTCACGTCGGTCGTCGTGTCGCAGCAGATCCGTGACGCCATGTACATCGCGACGCACAAAACCGTCCAGCAGGACGGCACCATGGCGGTCGTGCCGGTGGACGATGCCGACGCCACGCGCACCGAATTCATGGTGCTCCACGAAGGGCGAATCATGTTCCAGGGCAACGCCGCTGAACTATCGGCCTCGGACCACCCCTACCTGAAGCGGTTCCTGTATCGCACCATGCCGCCGTGGTGATCGTCCGGTAGGGAACCCGCCAGGCTGCTAGTATTCCCCCAACCCGTTGTCCTCCTGCTGATGCTGCACGTCATCGAAGGGGCAGGAGTACTGCTGCTCCTGTCCGTCTTCTTCGCCTACCTGCTGGCGCCGCTCGTGCCGCCAGTTCGCAGACGCGTGCGCATCGGCCGCCGGCAGCGGCCCATCTCGGACGCCGCGGCGATTGTGCTCCTCTACATCGCGATTTTCGTGCCGGGTGCGCTGCTATGGCGGCTCGCGGAGCCGGCGGTGAAGCACTGGATCGCCGTGACGGCGCCGGCGAGCGTGGATCGCCTGTTTGCCGGCGGCTCGATCGGTCCGATCGCCGGGGTGATCGCTCATGCCCCGCTGCCATCGCGGGGCCGCGAGGCCTTGACCCGCGGGAGCGGGTGGATCGCCGCGGCGCTCGAGCGCGGCACGCGCGCCACGCTGGGGGAGCTGCTTACGGCCGCGCGCTACGCCGCCTGGCTGGCGGTCACCCCGATTGTGGCGTTCCTGCTGCTCACGGCGGCGCCGGCGTTCCAGCGCTCCGCGCTGCGCGTGCTGCCGCGGGGGCACCTGCAGTGGCGCGTCGAGGAGTATCTGCGCGACGTCAACAGCGCGCTGGCGGGCTACGTGCGTGCCCAGGCGGCCGCCGGGCTGATCGTGGGGTCGGCGTGCGTGGCGGGGTTCCTCCTGCTGGGGGCGCCGTCGGCGATCTCACTGGGCGTGCTGGCGGGGATCCTCGAACTGGTGCCAGGCATCGGTCCGTTGACGGTGCTGCTGATCGCGACCTCCCTGGGTGAGCGCGTGATCGCGATCGTGGTGTTCCTGGCGCTCTTGCGCGTCGTCCAGGACTACGTGGTCTATCCCCGCCTCATCCGCCGGGGCATGCACCTCTCGGTGCTCGCCGTCGTCCTGACCGTCTGGATCGGCGCGGTGCTGGCGCAGGCGCCGGGGGTGATCCTCTCGATCCCGTTCGCCGGCTTCCTTTCCGTGAGCATGCGGCACTGGCGGGAGTATCGTGAGATCGAGCGGCTGGTGCGGGCCGCGAAATAGCACCATGACATTCGCCGAGGCGCAGCGCGCCCTCCACTTCGCCTTGCCACAGTCATGACGCATGGCTTTTCTTCCAGGCGATGAGGTCCACGTGGCGGCGCTCGGCAAGGGTGTCGTGCGCGAGGTGCGCAATGGCGGACGCTATCTCGTCGAGCTGAAGGGACGCTCG
>JBKJRJ010000379.1:0-4876 GCA_046594705.1 Vicinamibacterales bacterium | reverse complement strand
CGGTGATCAATCCATAACGCGACGGGTGGCAGACCGCGCCCGCCGCATGCGCATCGGTGAATCGCATCCCTTCACGCGCCAGCCGGTCGATGTTCGGCGTGGCGATCTTCGACCGGGGGTTGTAGGCCCCCGGATCGCCATAGCCCATGTCATCGACGAGGATGATGAGGACGTTGGGCTTCGAACGGGCTCGGTCAGGCCGCCGGATGTCCGCGTCCATCAAGCTTCGCCGGTTAGCGACGGCTTTCCACGCGGCCACGTCCGCATGCGGCGAATCGAACCGCGAGGCGGCGACATCGACGTCGATCCGCTGGTAGCTGTCCGGGGCGACGTTCGGATTCGACGTGTTCTCCTGCGCGCCCACCGACTTGCGCCATTCGCGCAGGTGTGCGCGGATGGCCGCCGCGCGCGCCGGATGCTGCTCCGTGAGATCCGGGGCTTCGCCAGACGACCCCGGAACGATCAGAAGGAGTGCCAGCGCGAGCGCAGAGGCGTGGGACATGGCGCGCACTATACGGCACTCCAGTGGAGCGTTCAAGGCGAAGATGAGCCATGAAACTGAAGGCCGCGTACGCCGCCGGCAGAAGTAAGATGTGCTGCTGAAAGGCGGTCCTGTCATCTGCGAACGCGCGGCTGCGGGCGTCTCAACGACTACTCGCCGACTCCCCACTGGAGAAGTCAATGCTGATTACTTCGCGCCTCACGGTCGTCGCCCTCACGCTGGTATTTTTCGTGGCGACCCTGCCTGCGATGGCGCAGATCACGACCGGCACGGTGACTGGGACCGTCAAGGATTCCCAGGGCGGCGTCCTCCCCGGCGCGACCGTCACGCTGGTCAACGACGCCCAACGCACCCGGAGCGCCCCGGCGATCACGAACCAGGAAGGGGACTTCGTGTTCCCCAACGTCCTCCCCGGCAGCTACACCATCGAAGTCGCGATTCCTGCCTTCAAGACCCTCAGGCGGTCCGGTGTGCACGTGAGCCCTGGATCGCAAGTGCCGCTGGGAATCCTGCCGCTCGAGCTCGGCGGCACCACCGAGGTCGTCACCGTCCGCGGCGAAACGCCCGTCATCCAGTCGAGCAGCGGCGAGCGCTCGTTCACCATCTCCCCAGAGGAAGTCGAGAACCTCCCGCTCTCGGATCGCAACTTCGCGACACTGGCCTCGCTCGCGCCGGGCGTCGACGGCACGTCGCGCGTCGGCGGCGGCGGCGCCACGAACTTCATGATGGACGGCGTGGGGACGATGGATACCGGCAGTAATCGTCTGCTGATGGCCGTCAACATCGAGTCGATCGCGCAGGTCAAGGTGCTGACCTCTGGCTACCAGGCCGAATTCGGTCGATCGAGCGGCATCCAGATCACTGCGGTCACCAAGAGCGGCACGAATCGCTTCCGCGGCGGCGTGTATGACGTCCGCCGCGACTCGGACTGGAATTCGAACACCAAGACGAACAAGCTCAACGGCGATCCGAAGACCGTCTCGAAACAGCAGGAGGCCGGCTTCTCGATCGGCGGACCGATCGGCAAGCCGGGCGGACGGAACAAGCTTTTCTTCTTCTTCGCACAGGAGTTCCAGCCACGCACCGCCGGCAACGACGTCGTCCGCTACCGCATGCCGACCGCACTCGAGCGCGCGGGAGACTTTTCGCAAACGACCGACAACAATGGCAATCCGTATCCCTACATCCGTGACGCGTCGACCGGCCTGCCGTGCTCGTCGAGCAACACGGCCGGTTGTTTTCAGGACGGCGGCGTCATTGGGAGAATCCCGGCGGATCGCTTGTATCAGCCCGGCGTGAACGTGCTCAAGCTGTTTCCGCTGCCCACGGGATCGAGTGCTCCGGGCCAGGCCTACAACTTCGAGCTCACCAGGCCGGAGCAGCGGCTGATCGCCTACCAGCCGGCCATCCGGGTCGACTATCAGCCGTTGCCCCGCCTCCGTGCCGGGTTCAAGTACAGCGGCTGGATTCAGCGCAAGCAGACGGTCAACGGATCGATTCCCGGGTGGAACGACACCCGCATGCAGAATCCGCGCGTCTTCACCACGGTCGGCACGGTCAGCTACAACCTCAACTCGACGACGTTTCTCGAAGGCAGCGTGGGGCGCAGCGGCAACGAGCTGGCCGGATGCGCGCTGACCGGAAACGGCCCGAACTTCTGCACCAGTGCGCTGCCGATGAACGACATCTCGAACCGGGTCAACGCCGGGCTCGGCAGTCTCCCCGCCTTGTTTCCCGACGCGAACGTGCTCAACCCCGATTACTACGCGTATGGCGTGATGCAGAACGTGAAGCCGCCGCTCTGGGATGGCACGCGCCTTCAATTGCTGCCGGGCTTCACCTGGAATGGCCGCGTCGCCAACTCGCCGCCGAACATGCCGTTCCCAGGTTTTTTGAACATCAATACGACGACGGACGTGTCGATCAGCCTGACGAAAGTGGCCGGGCGGCATACGTTCAAGACCGGGTTCTTCAACACGCACAGTTTCAAGGCGCAGCAGCGCGGAGGCTGGAACGGGACGATCACGTTCACCAACGACGGCAACAACCCACTCGACGCGCAGTTCCCCTACGCCAACGCCGCGCTGGGCGTCTTCAGCGCGTTCAACCAGGCGTCGAACTACGTCGAGGGCCTGTTCGTCTACAACAACACCGAAGGCTACCTGCAGGACAACTGGAAGGTCGGCAGCCGGCTGACGCTCGATTACGGTGTCCGGCTGGTGCACCAGCAACCGCAGTACGACAGGCTCGGACAGGCCTCCAATTTCCTCCCGGAGAAATGGAGCCGCGCGCAGGCGCCGGTACTCTACACGGCGATGTGCGCGACCACTGCGGCTGCCTGCCCCGCCGCCGACCGCCAGGCGAGAAATCCGTTGACCGGCGAGTCGCTCGGCCCCAATTCGGTGTTGGCGATCGGGACGCTGGTGCCCGGATCGGGCAACCCGACGAACGGCTTGTTTCTCTCGGGCCAGGGGATTTCACGCACGACCTACAACTGGCCCACGCTGGCGGTGGCGCCCCGCTTTGGCATGGCCTATGACGTCACCGGCCGGCAGCGCGTCGTGCTCCGCGGCGGAGCGGGACTCTTCTTCGATCGGCCCGACGGCAACTCGATCTACTCGCAGGTACAGAATCCGCCGACCTACAAGAACATCACCGTCCGCTACGGGAGCCTGAAGAACCTCGGCAGCGGCGGCCTGGCCACCGAAGGTCCGCCCGCCCTCTCGGTCTACGAGTACAACAGCAAGCTGCCCTCGTCGTGGCAGTGGAACACCGGGATGCAGATGATGCTGCCATGGGCCTCGTCGCTCGACGTCGCCTATGTCGGGCATCACAGCTTCAACCTGCTGGAGGCGGTGAATCTTAATGCGGTCGACTACGGGTCGTCGTTCCTGCCGCAGAACCAGGATCCCACCCTGGCGGCGAGCGCCACGCCCGGCGCGACGGCGGTGTCGCAGGATCTGATGCGCCCATATCGCGGCTATGCCGCGATCAGCCAGCAATGGGGCCGCCGGTGGAGGACGTTCCACTCGCTGCAGCTTTCGCTGCAGCGCCGGTTCCGCAACGGCATCTCATTCGGGTTCAACGACACGATCAGCCTCTACGATCACCAGAATGCCGCCGCCCGGCTGCAGCACAACGGGGATGGATCGTTTTCACTCAGAAGCGACCAGGCGCAGGCCGACACGCTGTTTGGCACCACCGTGGACCGCCGGCACATCATGAAAGGCAATGTCATCTGGGATCCGCCGGACGTCAGAAGCCGCAACGCGCTGCTGAAGTCGGTCGGCTTTGTCGTCAACGACTGGCGCGTGTCCACGATCTGGACGGGCCTCACCGGCAATCCCTACACCGTCGGCTACAGCTACCAGAACGGCGGCGGGTCCGTGAACATCACCGGATCGCCCGACTTCGGCGGACGCATCCGCGTCGTCGGCGATCCTGGACGCGGGTGCAGCGGCAACGTCTATCAGCTGTTCGACCCTGCAGCCTTCCAGGGCCCGGCCTACAACAGCGTAGGCCTCGAGTCCGGACCGGGATATGTGCGCGGATGCTTCCAGAGCACGCTGGACCTGTCGATCGCGCGCACGATCCGGCTGGGTGCGAAGGGCAGCCGGAATCTGCAACTGCGCGTCGACCTGTTCAACGCGCCGAATTCGGCAATTATCACCGCGCGGAACACGACGATCAATCTTGTCAACCCGAGCGACCCCGTCACGATCACGAACCTGCCCTACACCGCGGATGGCACGCTGATCGCGACGCGATCGAAGCCGCGCGGAGCCGGTGTGGGCGTCGCAACGGACTATCAGTCCCCGCGGCGGGTTCAGGTGCAGGTCCGGTTCTCGTTCTAATCCTGACGTGAAGGGGCGCCGGTCCTACTCCACTGACACCGCTCAGCCGAACAGCTAGTCCCCGGGAATCGTGATGCCTGGCCTAATTCCCCGGCGGGGCATCCCGCCTCGCGGCGTTGCTCATCGCTCACTTATGCCCACTAAGCTCGCTCTTCGCGCCTTGCGATCCGGGCGCCGCGCTCCGGGACTTACGCCTGGCATCACGGTTCCAGGGGACTAGCAGATGCTTGCGTCTATACTGCTCGGCAGCATGACCGAGGCTCCGGCGCTCAACGAGGTCGATCGGCCCATGGGGCGCACCTACGCTCTTGTGGTCGTTTGTCATGTGGTGGTCATCGCCCTGCTGTGGTGGTTCGGCCGCGTCTTCTCCTCCTGATTCTCAAGGCCTGATGCGTTCACTTGACTGGCTCGTTGTTGCCGCGTACTTGGTCTGGATCGTCTGGGACGGTCTGAAGCGTTCGCACAATACCACCGAGGTCGAAGGCTATTTCCTGGCCAATCGCAGCCTGCCATGGTGGGC
>JBKJRJ010000340.1:0-5461 GCA_046594705.1 Vicinamibacterales bacterium | reverse complement strand
GCGGGGCCCTGACGCATGGCGTCCAGCACCTCAGGACCGGAGATCCCCGGCAACATCAGGTCCAGCACCACGATGTCGAATGATTCGCTGCGAAGGCGGGTGAGGGCTCCCGCGCCGGTCCTGGCGGTGTGCACGACGTATCCCGCGCCAATGAGCACGGTTTCAAACAACCCGCGCGCGCCGTCGTCGTCTTCGACAAGCAGGACGACGCCCGTCGCGAGAGGAGTCATGGCGGGATTATATACATTCCGCCCGGTCGTGGATGTGGCGTCGGCACGGCGCTGCCGGCGCGAGACGCGGAGCTGCGCTGTGTAACGGTCGAGGGCGATCACGCTTGCGCCGACCGAGCGGTACGACCGGGCTCTCGCGAGCGGACAACCGACGCCAGGATCACTGTCGCGACGGTGTGATCAAGCCGTGGCCGAGGGACGGCTGCGCGACACGATTTCGAAGAAGCTGCGGAGCTCGAGGCTGGCGCCGCCGACCAGCGCGCCGTCCACGTCGGGCAGCGCGGCGAGATCGCGGATGTTCTCCGGCTTGACGCTGCCGCCGTAGATGATGTGGCACTGATCGGCCGCGACGCCGCCGAACCATTGCCGGATCCGCGCGCGGATGTGCGCATGCGCCTCGCCGGCCTGCGCCGGGCTCGCGTTGCGGCCGGTGCCGATCGCCCACACCGGCTCGTATGCGACCACCAGCGCCGCGATCTGGTCCGCCGTCAGCCCGTCGAGTCCCTGCTTGATCTGGCGATCGAGCACGGTCAGCGTGTCGTTGCCGTCGCGCTCCGCCAGCGTTTCCCCGATGCAGACAATCGGCGTGAGCTGGGCGGCGATGGCGGCGAGCAGCTTCCGGTTGACGGACTCGTCGGTATCGCCGAACAGCTGCCGCCGCTCGGAGTGTCCGATGATGGCGTATTCGGCCCCGGCTTCCTTCAGCATGCCGGCGCTGGTCTCGCCGGTGAAGGCCCCCTGCCGCTCCCAGTGCAGATTCTGGCCCGCGATCCCGATGTTGGACGCATGCGCCGCGTCGGCCGAGGACCGCAGCGCCGTGAAGGGGGGCGCCACGACGATCTCGACGTCGTGGACATCTTTCGCCAGGTTGCGGAATTCCTTGATGAACGCGACGGACTCGAGCACCGTCTTGTGCATCTTCCAGTTGGCGGCAATGAAGGGCGTTCGGCTCATAACAGGTGACTCACGGTCTGACTACCAACGAACGACTACCTACTACCACTATGCGTCCGGCAGCGCCGCCACGCCGGGCAGCTCGCGTCCGCCCAGGAATTCGAGCGACGCGCCGCCGCCGGTGGAGATGTGCGTGATCCGGTCGGTGACGCCCGCCTTCGCGACCGCCGCGATCGAGTCGCCGCCGCCGATCACGGTCGTGCCGTGCACGTCCGCCACCGCCTGCGCCACTGCCATCGTCCCCTTCGCCAACGCGTCGATCTCGAACACCCCCATCGGGCCGTTCCAGATGACGGTCTTCGCGGTGGTGATGACGTCACGGTACGTGGCAATCGTTTTCGGACCGATATCCAGCCCCATCCGCTCGCCGATCGCCGAGTCGCCGACCTCCAGCGTTTCCGTCGGCGCGCCCGCCTCGAGCTGTGGGGCGACGATGTGGTCGACCGGCAGTTCGAGGCGCAACCCGCGCGCCTTGGCGCGGGTCTCGACGTCGCGCGCCGCGTCCAGCAGGTCGGCCTCGACCAGCGACCTGCCGACCGGGACACCGCGCGACTTGAAGAAGGTGTACGCCATCGCGCCGCCGATGAGCAGCGCATCGACGCGCGGAATGAGGTTCTCGATAACCTCCAGCTTATCCGACACCTTCGCGCCACCCAGGATCGCCACGAACGGACGCTCGGGATGCTCGAGCACTTTTCCGAGGTACTCGATTTCGGCCGCCATCAGCAGTCCGGCGGCCGATTCCTTGACGTGGCGCACCACCCCCTCGGTCGAGGCGTGGGCGCGGTGCGCGGACCCGAACGCGTCGTTGACGTAGACGTCCGCCAGGGCGGCGAGCTGCCCGGCGAACGCCGGGTCGTTCTGCTCTTCCTCCGGGTGAAACCGCAGGTTCTCGAGCAGGACGAGGCCGCCGTCCGGCGCGCGGTCGATGGCCGCCGTGGCGGCTGCGCCGACGCAGTCCGCCGCGAAGAGGACCGGACGCTTCAGCAGCGCCGACAGCCGGTCGGCCACCGGCTGCAGCGAATACTGCGGATCCGGCTTGCCCTTGGGACGCCCGAGGTGCGAGCACAGAATCACCGTCCGCGCCCCATGCGCCAGCGCGTACTCGATGGTCGGCACCGAGGAGCGGATCCGCGTGTCGTCCCCGATCGTGCCGTGCTTGATCGGCACGTTGAAGTCCACGCGGATCAACACCCGCAAGCCGGTCAGCGTCAGGTCCTTGATGGTGCGTTTCTTTTTCACTGTTCCCTATGTCGTTCCGCGTATTCCGCGGTCCCGAACTCCGCGCCCCTAGATGCCCTTCTTGACGAGCAGCCTCAGCAGGTCCACGCAGCGGTTCGAGTAGCCCCACTCGTTGTCGTACCAGGCCAGCACTTTGACGAAGTCGCCGTCCATGACCTTGGTGTAGGGCGCGTCGATGATGGAGGAGTGGGCGTTGCCGCGGAAGTCGATCGACACCAGCGGCTCGGTGACGTACTGCATGATGCCCTTGAGCGGGCCATCGGCCGCCGCCTTGAACGCCGCGTTCACCTCTTGGTCGGTCGTCTTCTTGTCGAGCAGCGCCGCCAGGTCGGCGCACGATACGTTGGGGGTCGGCACGCGCATCGAGATGCCGTCCAGCTTGCCCTTCAGTTCCGGCATGACTTCTCCCACCGCCGAGGCGGCGCCGGTGGTCGTCGGGATGATCGAGAGCCCGGCGGCGCGGGCGCGCCGCAGGTCCTTGTGCGGCAGGTCGAGCAGCTGCTGGTCGTTGGTATAGGAGTGGACGGTCGTCATCCAGCCCTTCTTGATGCCGAACGACTGGTGCAGCACCTTGGCGAGCGGCGCCAGGCAATTGGTCGTGCAGGACGCGTTCGAGATGATGTGGTGAATCTTCGGATCGTACTTCTCCTCGTTGACCCCGAGCACCACCGAGAAGTCCGGTTTCTTCGCCGGCGCCGTAATCACGACCTTCTTGGCCCCGGCGGCCAGGTGCTTGGCGGCGCTGTCGCGATCGGTGAACAGGCCCGTGCACTCGAAGACCACGTCCACGCCGAGGTCCTTCCAGGGCAGCTGCGCCGGGTCCTTGACCGAGAGCACCTGGAACGTCTCGCCGTCCACGGAAATCTTGTCCCCGTCGGCGGTGATGTCACCTTTCAGGTTGCCCAGGATCGAGTCGTACTTGAGCAGATGCGCCAGCGTGGCGGTATTCGTCAGGTCGTTGACCGCGACGAAGTCGAGATCCTTCGACCCGAGCGCCACGCGCATGATGTTGCGGCCGATGCGGCCGAATCCGTTGATGCCAATCTTTAGGGCCATGTGTTCTGGAGCCTCCGACAACAAACCTGCCGTGCCTGCGGGGACGGCACTAGGACCGACCGCGCGATGCATGGCGAAACAATGATTCTAGTGAACGGCTTGCACAGGGGTCAATCCGCGCCTAAACTAACCTGAATCAAGCGGTTACCGCGGTGTACTCCCTTTACAGTGTCCTGATCGTCACATTCTTCCTCGTGATGTCCCCCTACCTGGCCTGGCAGGCGGTCCGTCACCGGAAGTACATCGGCAGCCTGCGCCAGCGGCTGGGCTACCTCCCCGTGTCGTTCAACCTCGACGGCGAGGAATCCATCTGGATCCACGCGGTCTCGGTGGGCGAGGTGCTCACCGCGCGCGCGCTCCTGCCTGAGCTGCGCGAGCGATACCCCCGCCTGCGCCTCTTCCTGTCGACTACGACCATGACAGGCCAGCAGATTGCGCGCAACAGTCTTCAGTACGTCGACGAAGTATTCTATTTTCCTTTCGACCTGGGTTTCATCGTGAACCGGACGCTGCGGCTGGTGAAGCCCCGGATGTTCATCATGATGGAAACCGAGATCTGGCCGAACCTGCTGCGCGCCTGCCACCAGACCGGAGTCCGCACGGTCATCGTCAACGGCCGGATTTCGTCGCGATCGTATCCGCGCTATCGCCTGGCCCGGCCGTTCTTCCGCCGCATCCTCGAACACGTCGATCGATGCTGCATGCAGGGGGAGGAATCGGCCCGGCGGATCATCGATATGGGCGCCGACCCCGACCGGGTGGTCGTGACCGGCAGCCTGAAGTTCGACTCGCTCGAAATCCCGGGCGCCGCCACCACCCCGGACCGCGGCCGCAACCGCGTGCTGCGGTACTTCCGCGTCAGCAATAACCGGCCGGTGATTATCGCCGCCAGCACGATGAAGGGGGAAGAGGAGGCGGTGTTCGAGGCGTTCCAGCGCATCCGCGCCCGGGTCCCGGACGCGCTGCTCATCATCGCCCCGCGCAAGCCGGAACGCTTCGCCGAGGTGGAGCAGCAGGCGCGCCGCGGCGGCTGGAAGACCGCCCGCCGCAGCGAGCTGGCGGTGGACGCCGAGCCCCGGCAGGACGTCGTCGTACTCGACACCATCGGCGAGCTCGCCCAGCTCTACCAGATCGCCACGGCGGTCTTCGTCGGGGGCAGCCTGGTCGACACCGGCGGGCACAACGTCATCGAGCCGGCGGTCTTCGGCAAGGCGATCGTCTTCGGACCGCACATGCAGAACTTCGCCGAGATTGCCCGCGCCTTCCTCGAGAACGACGCGGCGATCCAGGTCCGCTCGCCGCGCGAGCTCGAGCACGCCCTGCTCGGCCTGCTCAACGATCCGGTCCGCCGCGCGCGCCTCGGCGCCGCGGCGCGGGCCCTGGTCGAAGCCAACCGCGGCGCGCGCGGTAAGACCATGGCCGCGATCGCGCGCGTGCTGCCGCCGCAGGAGCCGGGCAATGTGCGGCCCTTCCGGGTGGTCCACTGACGGCTGCTGCCTGCTTCCCATGATCGCCACCGTCTACGCGGCGGTGGCGCGCGCGCGACGCCGCTACTACGCGGCGAGGCCGCACCTGGCGCACCGGCTCTCGCAGCCGGTCATCAGCATCGGCAATCTGGCGGTCGGCGGCCGCGCCAAGACGCCGCTCGCGGCCCTGGTCGCCGCGCGCCTGCGCGATCTTGGCGAGCGGCCGTCGATCCTGAGCCGGGGCTACGGGCGTCGAGACGCCGCTGACGGCGTGGTCGTCGTCCGCGACCCCGGCGGCCTCCGCGCCGACCTTGCCCGCGCCGGCGACGAGCCGTTGATGCTGGCCCGCCAGCTCGAAGGGGTCGCCGTCCTGGCCGGCAGCAGCCGGTATCTCGCCGGGCGGCTCGCCGAACATCATTTCGGCTGCACCGTCCACGTGCTGGACGACGGCTTTCAGCATTTCGACCTGCGGCGCGACGCCGATATCGTCGTCATCGCCAGCGCCGACCTGCA
>JBKJRJ010000244.1:0-7709 GCA_046594705.1 Vicinamibacterales bacterium | reverse complement strand
GAGATCCCCCGCGCCGACGTGGGTGTTCCAGCTGACGATGACCGGGGGGCCGCTCGGGACGTCTTGAGCGGGGACCGCGCTGATACGGGTCGGCGCACCGACGGCGCTGCACCAGCGCTCGAGGTCGGCGTGTTCCTGGGAAGGGGCCACGGTGACCCAGCGAATGCTCATACCGGTCCGTGCGCCGCACGGCGCAGCTGGCCCTACGGCGCCGATCGGCGCGCAACCGAGCAGGCCCAGCACGAGGACCGGCGACAGCCGGGTCACGCGGGGTAGCTCTGCCGCTTGCGGCAGGCGAGGTGTAAGAGCATCACCCCCCGCGATTGCAAGACGTGGACCTGCTGTCCCGAATCCGAAGGACGCTGACATTTGCCGGGCGGGGCATCCGTCTGTCGGCGTTGCTCGTCGCTTACCTATTCCCGATATGCGCGCCTCGTGTCTTGGCAGCCGGGCGCCGCGCTCCGCTAGATGGTCACCGTACTTCGGTTCCCGGACACTCATCTCCTGGAATCGTGATGCCTGGCGTATGCGCCGCGCGTTTCTTGCGCGGTGGGGTGGGACGCGGGATGCCCCGCCCGGGAATCAGGCCAGGCATCACGGTTCCAGGGGACTAGGTGACGGCCACCGCGCCGGCGTCGAAGAGGCGCTCGGTGTCCTTGTTGAACAGGACCCACAGGGCGTAGATCCCCAGTGCCGTCCCGATCGGGATGTTGATGAGGTGAATAACTGCCAGCACCATGGCGCCGATCCGTGCCCACGGTTGGAGTTTCAGCAGCCCGATCCCGACGATCAGGCCGGGCAGTGACACAGCCAGGAGAAAGGCGACCAGCGCCGTGCCGGCGATACCGATGATCGGCAGCGCCACCGCCGCATCAGACGGATCCGCGTTGAGACCGACGATGGAGCTGGCGGTGCCGAAGGCCAGCATCAGAAACAGCGCCCCCGCGATGCCGAGGGCGCTAAGCGCGATGTAGAGAACGCCGAGGACCTTGACGTGGTTGGCCATGGATGCTCCTGCTGCGTGCGCGGCTGCCCTCGCTAATCGTCGTCGCGATCGTTGTCGCGATCGTCGTCGGCCGGTCCGGCGTCGGCGTTGGTGTCGACCTCGGCATCATCGCCGTCCTTCTGGGTCGCGATGTTGTCGATCTCGAGCGGATCTTCGTCCTTGGCGCGCCAGTCCTCGTCGTTCTCGTAGAGACGGCTGACCGGACGCTCCTTGATGGGCTTGGGTCCCTGCTCGCGACGGTTCTGATGGGGCTTGCGCTTGTGCTTGGGCGGGGCATCGGGGCCGAAGTTCTTCGTGCCGCGAGGCCCGGCCCCGCCGCCGTCGAACGGGCGCGGACTGAACCCGCCGGGACGGGGTGGGGCGCCGTAGCCGCCAGGCCCGCCGGTCGGCCGCGTGCCAACGTAGCCGCCCGGCCGTGGGCTGCTGAACCCGGCGGGGCGCGGGGCGCCGGGCGGCCGATCCTCGCGAGGCCGAGCCTCGCTAACCGCCAGGCCGCGGCCCTTGAAGGGCTGCTGGTCGAACCGCTTGATCGCCTCCTCGGCAACCGCGCGATCCTCGTAATCCACGAAGGCGAAGCCGCGGGGGCGGCCTGTCTCGCGGTCCACGGGCAGGACGACAGACGCAGGGACGCCGACGCTCGACAGATGCTCACGCAGATCTGCCTCCGTCGCCGTGTAAGGCAGATTACCGATGAACAGGCGGACTGACACAGCTCCCTCTTGAAATAGCCAGGGCCCACCGGGGCCAAGGCCATACAAAATAACACGGATCGCCTTTGCCGAGGTTGAACCATCGTCGGCCCCGCGCTACCATGGACTGTTCCGGTTCAACCGGAATTCGCCGCCTGCATGGCAACCGCTGAATGGTAACCAACGACACCCGGGGCCAGATCGTCGTTCGCGGCGCCCGGACTCACAACCTCAAGAACGTCGACGTCACGCTGCCCCCCCGGTCACTCATCGTGATGACCGGCGTGAGCGGCTCCGGGAAGTCTTCGCTCGCGTTCGACACCATTTACGCGGAGGGGCAGCGGCGCTACGTCGAGTCGCTCTCGGCCTACGCGCGGCAGTTTCTCGAGCGGATGGAGAAGCCGGACATCGACTCGATCGAGGGCATCTGCCCGGCGATCGCCATCCGGCAGAAAAACAGCATCCGCAACCCCCGCTCCACGGTGAGCACCACCACCGAGATTCACGACTACCTGCGCCTGCTCTACGCGCGAGTCGGGCGGACGTTTTGCCGCGGCTGCGGCATTGAGGTCATCCGCGAAACGGCCGAGGTCGTGTCGACCCGCCTGAGCGCGCTCCCCGAGGGCACCCGTCTGCTCGTGGGTTTCGACATGCCGGTGGTCGCGTCGACGCCGATGGCGGCGACGGAGCCTGAGGTGGAGGACGAGGAGGTGTCCGGCGACTCCGCCGAGGCGGAGCGGCCGGCGCCCCAGCCCGTGCTGCCCGATCTGGTGGACCCGGTTGCCGAAACCATCGCCGCGCTCCGGCGCAAGGGATTCGGGCGCCTGTATGTCGACGGGCAGACCGTCAACCTCGACGACGTCGACACCGCGACGTTGCGCGATCGGGCGCTGCTCCAGGTGATCGTGGACCGTGTCAAGGTGGACGCCGATGCGCGCGTTCGCCTGACGGACTCGATCGAGACGGCCTACGCCGAGGGCGGCGGCGCGGCGTTCGCGGTGCAAGCCGATCACGCGATCGTGCATCGCTTTTCCGAGCGCTTCGAGTGCCGGGAATGCAACATCCCCTACGAAGTGCCGCAGCCGCGGCTGTTCTCGTTCAACAACCCGTTCGGCGCCTGCCCGCTCTGCCACGGGTTCGGCAACATCATCGAGCTCGACATGGCGCTGGTGGTGCCCGACCAGACCAAGTCGATCCAACAGAACGCGATCGAGCCCTGGAGCAAGCCGCACTACCGCGCCCAGCTCGCCGAACTCAAACGTGTCGCCAAGCAGCGGGTGCGCCTCGACGTGCCGTGGACGGAGCTCGACGACGACGAGAAACGCTTCGTCATCGAGGGTGACGGCGGCGGCTGGGAAGGGGTCAAGGGGTTCTTCCGGTGGCTGGAGCGAAAAAAATACAAGGTGCACGTCCGCGTGTTCCTCAGCCGCTACCGCGGCTATCTCACCTGCCCCGAGTGCAACGGCGCCAGGCTGCGCCGTGAAGCGCGCGACGTCCGCGTCGGCGAGCGCACCATCGACGTCGTGTGCGGGCTGACCGTGAAGGAGGCGGACCGTTTCTTCGAGACGCTCACGCTGTCGGAGAAGGACACCGTGGTCGCCGACAAGGTGCTGCGCGAGATCCGCAAGCGGCTCGGCTTCCTGCGTGACGTCGGTCTCGACTACCTGACGCTCGACCGGCTGTCGTCGACGCTGTCGGGCGGCGAATCGCAGCGCATCAACCTCGCCACGTCGCTCGGCTCGGCGCTGGTCGGCACGCTCTACGTGCTCGACGAACCCTCGATCGGCCTGCACTCGCGCGACAACGAGCGCCTGATCACCATCCTGCGCAAGCTGCGCGACCAGGGCAACACGGTCCTGGTGGTCGAGCACGACGAAGACATGATTCGCGTCGCCGACACGGTGGTGGATATGGGCCTCGGCGCCGGCGAGCAGGGCGGCCGCGTGATCTTCTCGGGCACGCTCGAGCAGCTGTTGAAGGAGCCGCGCTCGCTGACCGCCAAGTACCTCCGCAACGAGCTCGCGATTCCGGTGCCGGCCACCCGCCGGCGCCCGACCAACCAGCGGCTGCGGCTGCTCGGCGCCACCGAGCACAACCTCAAGAACATCGACGTCGAGATTCCGCTCGGCATGCTGACCTGCGTCACTGGCGTCAGCGGCTCGGGAAAGAGCACGTTCGTCCACGACGTGGTCTACGCCGCGCTGAAACGTGCCAAGAACGATTGGGATCGTCGGGTCGGCAGCCATCGCAAGCTCGAAGGGGCCGAGTTCGTCACCGACGTCGTCCTGGTCGACCAGGCGCCCATCGGCCGCACCCCGAGGTCGAACCCGGTCACTTATCTCAAGGCCTTCGATCCTGTCCGCGAGCTGTTCGCGTCGACCAAGGACGCCAAGGCACGCGGCCTGACCGCCAGCCACTTCTCCTTCAACGTGCCGGGGGGGCGCTGCGAGTCCTGCGAAGGCGAGGGGGTCGTCAAGGTCGAGATGCAGTTTCTCGCCGATGTCTTCGTGCCGTGCGAAATCTGCGAGGGGAAGCGCTACAAGGCGCAGGTCCTCGAGGTGAAATACCGCGGGCGCGACATCGATCAGGTGCTGGACATGACGGTCCGCGAGGCACTGGCCTTTTTCAGCACCTCGCCGAAGGTGCTGCGGCGGCTCCAGGTGCTCGACGAGATTGGCCTCGGCTACCTGCGGCTCGGCCAGCCCGCGACCACGCTCTCCGGGGGCGAGGCGCAGCGGATCAAGATCGCGGCGCACCTGTCGACGCAGACCGGGGACCGCGTGCTCTACATCCTCGACGAACCGACCACGGGGCTGCACTTCGACGACATCGCGAAGCTGCTGACCGCCTTCAAGAAACTGCTGGCGGCGGGACACAGCCTGCTGGTCATCGAGCACAACCTCGACGTCATCAAGACGGCCGACTGGGTGATCGATCTCGGACCCGAAGGCGGCGAGGAAGGTGGACATCTCGTCACCGTCGGGACGCCCGAGCAGGTCGCGAAGGTCGCCGCGTCCCACACCGGCCGCTATCTGGCCGAGGTCCTCGCCACCGGACGCTCGAACGCGTACGCGAACTAGTTGGGCTTTGGGCTTTAGGCTTTAGGATCGAACCAACGTATGCCCATCCTGTTCTTTGCGGCGTTGGCCTTCTCGATCGCGGCCGCCGCCTCGGCCCAGCAGCTGCGGTTTGACGATGTGGTGCGGAATCTGAGGAATCCGGATCCGAAGTCGCGGCTGAGCGCGGTCCGGCTGCTGCGCGACGCGAAGTATCCCGAGGCCGTGGCTCCGATGGCCCCGCTGGTGCTCGATCCGGTGGACGACATCCAGCTGGAGACCATCGCGGCGGAGCTCTCGTTCTTTCTCGAGCAGGACGTCAAAGCGAAAAGGATGGTGGCTTTTGTCGTCGAGCAGCGCAAGAGCGCGCTCGCGGCGGCGGCCTTCGATCTCGGACCGCTCGCGGTGTACCCGCGGGACGTTCCCGCCGAGCTGGTGACGGCACTCCTGCAGGCGGTGGACGATGAGAGCGCGAAGGTACGGCTCGAGGCGATCTACGCGACCGGCGTGATCGCCCGCGCGCCGCTGGCCGCCGAGCAGGTGGCCCGGCTCCTCAAGGCGCTCGATCACTTCGACCCGGCCGTCCGCGTCGGGGCGGCGCGCGTCATCGGGCGGCTGAAGATCGCGGCAGCCGGTGAGGCGCTGCTCAAAGCCGTCAATGATTCGCAGGCGGGCGTGCGCTACGCCGCGATGCGCGCGCTCGGAGCCATCCGCGACGAGCGGGCGGTGGCCGCGCTGACCGAGCAGCTCGCCTACTACCGGAGGGGGGAAGGCGCGTGGTCCGCGCTCGATGCCCTCGCGCAGATCGCCGCGCCGGCCAGCGTGCCGCTCTTCACGGCGCGGCTGCCGGACAAGGACCCCTTCCTCCGCCGCGCCGCCGCCGAAGGTCTCGGCCGCGCCGGTGACGCCGCCTCGGTCGAGGCGCTCGAGCGTATCGTGACGACCGACGACTCCGCGATGGTCCGGATCGCCTCGGCGTTCGCCCTCGAGAAGCTCGGACGCAATTACGCGGCGCGCCTGGTGGACCTGATGGCCGCCGCCAAGGTGCAGGCCCAGGGCCAGGAGTATGTCATCGAGCTCGGCGCGCCGATGGCGGCGACCATCCTGCCGCGCCTCCAGGAGCCCGATCCCGACGTCCGCGAGGCGCTGATCGATGTGCTCGGCGTCATCGGCGACGCGTCTGCCCTCCCGGCGCTGCAGGCGGCCACCAAGGACGGCGACGATTCGGTCGCGGCTGCGGCGAGGCGCGCCGTCGCGCGGCTCCAGGCGCCGAAGTAAACCCCGGTTCAATCTGCAGTCTGCAATCTGCAATCTGCAATGATCCTGCCCCGGCGCTTCTACGAGCGTCCGACCCTCGATGTCGCGCGCGATCTGATCGGGAAGGTGCTGGTACACGAGACCAGGGCGGGGGTTGCGTCGGGCGTGATCGTGGAGGTCGAGGCCTACATCGGGGAGGGCGATCCCGCGTGTCACGCCGCGCCGGGGCCGACCAGGCGCAACGCGCCGCTCTACGGTCCGCCGGGAATCGCCTACGTCTACCTGAACTACGGGATTCATTACCTCGTCAACGCGGTGACGGAAGCGGAAGGGTGGCCCGCCGCCGTCTTGATCCGCGCGCTGGAGCCGAAGCGCGGCGTGCCGTTGATGCGGCGGCGGCGTAGCGCCCTTCGACCCAGACCAGGGCAGGCGCCGACCCGCCCTTCGGCACTCAAGCAATACGATCTCTGCCGCGGTCCTGGCAATCTGACCAAGGCACTCGGCATCGACCTGACGCACAACCTGCTGGACCTCACCGCCGGTCCGCTCCGCATCGAGGATCACAAGAACCCGGCGCGGACGGTGGCCTGGAGCCCGCGCATCGGCATCAGCGTGGGTGTCGAGCCGGAGTGGCGCGTCATCGCGACCGACAGCCCCGCGGTGTCCGGCCCGCGCCGTCGGCTATAGTCACGGCATGACTTCGATCGAAGCGGCCGGCGGGAGCCGCGCGCGGCGGCGTTCCCAGAGCGGGCGTCTGCCGGCGGTGCTGACCGTCGCCCTGTTCCTGCTGCCGCTGCCGCTGCCGGCGCTGGCCCAGCCGGCGGCGACGCCATTCAGGACAGGCCCTTCGACCCCGCTGACGGCAGGCGGGCCGTCGGTCACCTTCCTGCATTTCAACGACGTCTACGAGATTACGCCGGTGGAAGCGGGGAAGGCCGGCGGGCTGGCGCGGCTCGCGCGGTTCGGCGCGGAACTCAAGGCGCGGACGCCAGGGTTGATCATCACCCTCGGCGGCGATTATGTGTCGCCGTCGGCGCTCGGCACGGCGCGCGTGAACGGCGAGCGGCTCGCCGGCCGGCAGATGGTCGCGGTCCTCAATGTGCTCGGCCTCGACTGGGCCACGTTCGGCAACCACGAGTTCGACCTTCCCGAGGCGGCGCTCCGTGCCCGGCTTGCGGAATCGACGTTCCGGATCGTGTCGTCCAATGTCACCGACGCCGCCGGCGCGCCGTTCCCCAATACCGTGAGGCACGCCGTCATCCCGATCAAGACAGCCGGCGGACGCCTTCGCGTCGGGCTCATCGGCCTGACGGTCGACGTCAACCAGCAGGCCTGGGTCCGCTACGCGCCGGCCGTCGAGGCGGCCCGTGCGGCCGTGGCCGAGCTCAAGGGTCACTGCGACGTCATCGTCGCGCTGACCCATCTCACTCTGGCGGGCGATCAGGAGATCGCCGAGCAGGTGCCGGAGATCGATCTGATCCTGGGCGGGCACGAGCACGAGAACTGGGTGTTCGAGCGCGGCCCGCGCTTCACCCCGATCGTGAAGGCCGACGCCAACGCCCGGACAGCGGCGATCGTCACGCTGCGCGTCCCCGGCAAGGGGGCCCGGCCGATTGTCTCGACCCGCCTGCAGCGCATCGACGACCGGATGCCGGAAGGGCCGCGGACCGCGGCGGAAGTGAGGAAGTGGGTGGAGCTGGG
>JBKJRJ010000116.1:0-13085 GCA_046594705.1 Vicinamibacterales bacterium | reverse complement strand
CGGGCGGTCTGGTGCTTGGCTTCTACGTCGAGCCGCAGTTCAGCTACGTCAGGGATTCGATCATCTACGGCAGCCGCAGCGGCGGCTCGCTCCGCACCGTCGACCAGTATGACTTCGCCACCGGCGTCTACTCGCGCCTGCTCGACCTCGACACCCTGGCACCCGGGCTGGCCGATACCTATGTCGGCGGTCTGAAGTCCGCCGCTGGCCCGATCGAACGGGTGATGGCGATCTTCGGCGGCGCGCGGCAGGACCTGCACCGCTACCTGGTGGTGTTTGACGCCCAGAATCCGCAGAACCGGGTGCTGCTCGACACCATCGCCTCGACGGTGAACGGGCAGGCCGCCGGCCTGACGCTCAACTTCTCGCTGCACAGCGCCAACATCGATCGCAGCGGCCGCTACGTCACCCTCTACCCGACCGCGGCGGATCAGGCCGACCCGCGGCGGGCGCCGCAATCGGTGTTGTGGGATACCCAGTCGAACGTCTTCACCGAGATGACCGCGTCGGCGCTGCCCTACGGGCACGATGCGTTCGGCTACGGCGTGGCGGTCAATCAGGACTGCTGCGTGGCGACCACGTGGGACGCCGCGCAGTGGCAGATCCGCTCGCTGGCCTCGCCGCTGGCGCCCCGCGATCTGCTGCCGAAGGTGCTGACACCGAAGCAGGTGTACTTGGCGGACCACTCGACCTGGAACAACGCGCGTCCCGATCGCCTCGAACCGCTCGTGAGCGGCCTCTACCGGTACGGCCTGAACACCACCGCCTGGCGGGCCTGGGACGACGAGATCGTCGCCCTCCAGACTGACGCCGCGCCGGGCGTGGACCCGACGGTGTGGCGCTTCGCCCACCATCGCAGCAACGTGGCCAACGACCTCAACGCGGCGGTCGCATCGTTCTGGTACATGCCGCGGCCGAACGTCTCGCCGGACGGGCACTGGGCGCTCTTCACGTCGAACTGGGAGAAGACGCTTGGGACCGATCCACGCGGTGAGGCCGGATCAGGGGCCCGGCAGGACGTGTTCCTGGTGGCCCTGACGCCGGCCGCGGCGGCGCCGGCACCATTGCCGAGCCCCGTGGCCATCGTCACCACGGCGGTGCCAGCCGGCCGCGTGGCCGACGGCTACAGCGCGGCGCTGCTGGCCTCCGGCGGCGCCGGCTCCTACATTTGGACGCTGGACACGGGTGCGCTGCCCGCCGGGCTGGCGCTCGACGCCACCAGCGGCCTCATCAGCGGAACACCGCAGGCGAGCGGAACTTTCGTGTTCTCGGTTTCAGCGTCGGATGTCGCCGATGCGGCCAACCGCGCCAGCGCCAGCTATTCGATGGGGATTGCGGCGCTGCCGGTTGCCGTGCCGGTTGCCGTGCCGGTTGCCATCACGACGACATCGCTGGCCCTCGGACGCGAGACCAATGCCTACGCGGGGACCCTCCAGGCATCCGGGGGATCCGGAACGGTCACATGGTCCGTCACCGGCGGCACACTGCCATCCGGCCTGGCTCTGAACACCGCCACCGGGGCGATCTCCGGTACGCCGTCGGCCGCGGGCAGCTACTCCGTCACGCTGACGGCGATGGACGGATTGAATGCTGCCAACTTGGCGAGCGGCGCCTACACTATCGGGATCTCGGCCGCGGTGAAGATCACCTCTCCGCGGACGCTGCCCAACGCCGGCAGAGGTCAGGCCTACTCCTACGCCCTGCAGGCCGCCAACGTTCAGGGCGCGGCAACGTGGTCGCTGGCGGGCGGCGCGCTGCCCGGTGGGATAACGCTGGACCGGACGACCGGTGTGATTTCGGGTATCCCGCTGAAGGGCGGCCGCTCGAGTTTCAACGTGCGCGTCAAGGACTCGACGACCGAGAACACCTTGACGCTCACACTGATGGTGAAATAAAGCCTACATCTTCCCTATCGCGGCAGCGGCACGACCAGGAACGACATCGGCTTGCCAATCGCGGTGAAGGTGTCGCCGCTGAACGTGCCGATCGACGCGGTGTAGCGCGCCTGCGCCACCGCCGGACCGGCGATGCCGCGGCCGCCAAGTCCGCCACCACCGCCGCGACCGGCGGCCGCTGCGCCAGCCGGTGCCTCGCCGCGCAGATCCCAGGCGATCCGATGGAGACCCGGCGTCACGGCGTCGCCGGAGAGTTCGATTCGCCGCACCTGCTTGCCCTGGTCGTCGGCAATCTGGATCGCCAGCTTCGCGTCAGCCGCGGCGGGCTGCGCCAGGCTGTAGGTCATCAGCGCACCGTACGGCGGATTGGGGTAGGTGGTGTTGCCCCAGGACGCTGCGAACTGTCCGAGCTCGCTGTACTGATACGCGTCGCGCATCGGGTAGAGGCGGGCGCGCTCGGTCAACCCCTGTGGGGTGAGATCGCGCAAGGCCGTGTAGTCGTCGAGGATGAACACCCCGCGCCCGAACGTGCCGGCGACGAGATCCCCCTCCCGCTTCTGGATCGTGATGTCGCGGACCTGCTGCGTCGGCACACCGCTCATCTTCACCCAGTGCGCCCCGCCATCGACGGTCGCGTAGAGCCCGAACTCCATACCGGCGAACATCAGGTTGCCGTTTGCGGAATCCTGCGCGATCGCCCAGGCCCCCGAGCGCTGCGGCAGATCGCCGCTCACGGAGGTCCAGGTGCGCCCGCGGTCAGGGCTCTTCAGCACATAGGGTTTGAAGTTGCCGCGGTTCCAGTCGTTCAGCGTGGCGAACACCGTGTTGGCGTCGCGCGACGAGGCCTGGACGTCGGTCACGTAGGTGAACTCCGGTGCGCCCGCGGACTGCAGCGCGCTCGCCGCCACCTTGCGCCACGACTTGCCGCCATCCTCACTCACCTGGATCAGCCCGTCGTCTGTCCCCACGTAGAGCAGACCTTCGAGCAAGGGGGACTCGTCGAGCGCGGTGATCGTGCTGAGCCTGGTGGTGGCCTCCATGTAGGCTACCGAATCGGCCGGCCAGACCTTGCCCATGATCGGAATCGTGGTGCGGTCCAGATTGCGCGTCAGGTCGCCGCTCACCACCGTCCACGAATCGCCGCGGTTGTCGCTGCGGTAGACGCGCTCGCCCGCGAAGTAGAGCCGCCGCCCGGAATGCGGACTGATGATCGTGGGCGAATCCCAGTGCCAGCGCCCGGCGCCCTGCGCTCCGGGCTGGCCGCCGCGGCCCACCGGCCCGCCGCCGGCGGCGGCCGGCGCATCCTGGGGCGCGAGACCGGTGGTGTTCGCGGGCCGCGGGCGAATGCTCACGCTGACCCCGGTCCGCAGGTCGAGCCGCTGCAGGGCTCCCTCCTGCGACTGCGCGTACACGATGTCCGGTTCGTCAGGATCGACGCGCGCCTGGAAACCGTCGCCGCCGCCGACGCTGTACCAGTCGCTGGTGCGGATGCCGGCGCGGTTGAGCGAGCGCGACGGACCGCAGACGGTGCCGTTATCCTGCGCACCGCCGCAGACGTGGTAGAACGGGCGCGCGTTGTCGGTGGAGATGCGATAGAACTGCGACAGCGGCAGATTGGTGAACTGGCGCCAGGTCTTCATCCCGTCGTAGGTGTCGTAAACGCCGCCGTCGCCGCCAATGATCATGTGCCGGTGATCGCTCGGATCCCAGACCACCTCGTGATGATCGACGTGCACGCCCGGGAGTGGCAGCGTCTTCCAGGTCTTGCCGCCGTCCTCGCTGCGCGAGATGTAAGTCCAGGTGGAATAGATGGTCTCGGGGTTTTCCGGGTCGACGAAGATCTCGTTGTAGTAGCCGGGGTCGCCGCCGCGGAAACAGTCGTCGCTCGCGCCGCGGCCACGGCCGCGTCCAGCAGTCTCGTCCGCCGGCGGCGGCGGCGGTGTCGGACTCGCGCCGACCGGACCGCAGGCCGGCGGCGGCTCCGTAGCCGGGGCATTGGGATTGCCGCCGCCCAGGGCGCCGCGTCCGTCGCTGACCTGCCGGCCGACCCGGCTCCAACTCGCCCCGGCGTCGTCCGATCGGAAGAAGCCGCCCTGGCCGCGCTGCGCCGTGACGAGTGCGTAGACGGTGCTCGGGTTCTTCGGGTTGATACCGAGGCCCACGCGGCCCATCTCGACGGCCGGCAGTCCCTTGGACAGCCTGGTGAACTTCGCGCCGCCGTCGGTGCTCTTGTAGATGCCGCTTTCGGCGCCGCCGCCAATCAGCTGGCCCACCTGGCGGCGCCGCTGCAGCATGGCGACGTAGATGGTGTCGGGCCTCTTCGGGTCCATCACCATGTCGGTCGCGCCGGTGTCGGGGCTGACCGTCAGGATGGCTTTCCACGTCGCGCCGCCGTCAACCGTCTTGTACAGACCTCGGTCGCCGCCCGAGGTCCACAGCGGCCCGATGGCGGTGACGTAGACGACGCTGGAGTTGCGGGGATCGATGATGATGTTCTGGATGTGCTCGGACTGCTCGAGGCCCATGCGCTTCCAGCTCCTGCCCGCGTCGAGCGACTTGTAGATACCGTCGCCGAACGCCACGCTGCGCTGGTTGTTGTTCTCGCCGGTGCCGAGCCACACCACGTTCGAGTCCCTGGGATCGACCTTCACCGCGCCGAGCGAGAAGGATCCGCCCTCGTCGAAGATCGGCGTAAACGTGTTGCCGCGGTTTTCCGTCTTGAAGAGTCCGCCCGATGCGCTGGCCACGTACCAGATGTTCGGGTTCCTCGGATCGATGTCGATGTCCGAGATGCGGCCCGTGGTGATGTCGGGGCCGATGGCGCGGAGCGGCAGCCCCTTGAGTGCATCGGCGGTCACGCCCGCGGGCGCCTGCGCGCCGAGCGCGGCACAGGCGGCAGCGACGGCAACACTGAAGACAAGAGTCCGGTTCATCGGGGCGTATTCTGCCACATCAGAAGAGGATGCAGTACCGTGCGCTCGGGCGAACGGGATTCTCGGTGTCGGCCATCAGCTTCGGGGCATGGGCGATCGGCGGCTCGTGGGGCGCGGTGGACGACGAGGCCTCGATGCAGGCGCTGCACGCGGCGATCGACGCCGGCGTGAATTTCATCGACACCGCTGACGTCTACGGCGACGGCCGCAGCGAGCGCCTGGTGGCGCGTCTGCGGCGGGAGCGTCCGGGCGACACCATACACGTCGCGACCAAGGCCGGTCGGCGGCTGCCGCGGCAAACCCTCGAAGGCTACTCGCGCGACAACCTGACGGCGTGGGTCGATCGCAGCTTGCGCAACCTCGACGTCGACGCCATCGACCTGCTGCAGTTGCACTGTCCCCCGTCGCCGGTCTTCGGGGACCCGGCGATCTACGCGCTGCTCGACGACCTGGTGCAGGCCGGCAAGCTGCGCCATTACGGCGTCAGTGTCGAGCGCGTCGACGAGGCGCTGGCCGCTCTCGCGCACCCCGGCGTGAAGACCGTGCAGATCATTTTCAACATGTTCCGACTGAAGCCCGCCGAGCGCTTCTTCGCGGAGGCTGTCTCCCGGCAGGTGGGGGTTCTCGCGCGCGTCCCACTCGCGAGTGGCCTGCTCACCGGCAAGCTCTCCGCCGCGTCGCGGTTCGCCGACGACGACCATCGGGCGTTCAACCGTGAAGGCGAAGCCTTTGACAAGGGGGAGACCTTCTCCGGCGTGCCATACGCCAGCGGCCTTGCGGCCGTCGAAGAGTTACGCCCGCTGGTCCCTCCCGGCGCCTCCCTGGCGCAACTGGCGTTGCGGTGGACACTGATGTTCGACGCCGTCACCTGCGCCATTCCCGGCGCGCGGACCCCGGAGCAAGCCCGCGCCAACGCCGCGGCTGCCGACCTGCCGCCGCTGGATCGGCACACGATGGACGCCGTCCGCGATGTCTACGACCGCCATCTACGGGGACACGTGCACGGGAGCTGGTAGCTCTGTCCACTGGCCAGGCTGCCAAGGGCACTCCCGGACACATATAATGTTGCCTCGCCAACCGGTCGTTTTGGGAGGGTGTATGTTCAAGAAGCTCGCGGTAAGTGCGCTGTTCGTGACCATGGTATCGCCGGGCATGGCGGCACAGGACGCGGCGTCCATCATTGCCGGCGCCTCAAAAGCGTTGGGTACTGACGGCGTCACCTCGATCACCTACTCTGGATCCGCCGCCAACGGCAATTTCGGGCAGAGCAAGAACATCGCGGGGCCGCTCGCCATGACGGCGATCACGAAGTACACACGCACGATCGACTTCAGCCAGCCCGCCTCGCGAGCCACCGGTCCGACGATGCCGCCGACGGTGCCCGGGGCGCCGCCTCCGCAGCCGGGGACCTTCAACCAGAACGTCACGCCGGCCAACCCCGCCTGGACGCAGCAGCTCGAAATCTGGATCACGCCGTGGGGGTTCCTGAAGGGGGCCGCGGCCAATAGCGCCACCGCTCGTTCGCAGCGCATCGGCGCCAAGGCGTATTCCGTCCTGTCGTGGACGGCCCCGCTGAAATCACCCTCGGGCCAGAGCTACCGGGTCACCGGCTATCTCAACGATCAGCAGCTCGTCGAACGCGTGGAGACGTGGGTCGAGCATCCCGTGCTTGGTGACATGCACGTCGAAGCCACCTACAGCGAGTACCAGGATCTGGGCGGCCTGAAGGTGCCGACCCGCATTGTCCAGACACGCGCGGGCGTGCCGACGTTCGAGGCGACGATCACGGCCGCCAGCGCGAATCCCTCCAATCTCGCCCAGTTGCTGCAGCCGCCAGCGCCGCCGGCCGCGGCTCCGTCCCCGGCGCCCCCGGCGCCGACCGTGCAGTCAGAGAAGCTCGCCGACGGGGTCTATCGCATCACCGGCGGTTACGTCGCGCTCGCGGTCGAGTTCAAGGACCACGTCGTGGTGCTCGAAGGCGGCCAGAACGAGGCGCGCGGCCAGGCGGTGATTGCCGAGGCCAGACGCCTCATTCCCGGCAAGCCGATCCGTTACGTCGTCAATACGCATGCGCACTTCGATCATGCCGGTGGCCTCTCGCCGTTTGCCGCCGAGGGCATCACGATCATCACGCACGAGAACAACCGCGCGTTCCTCGAAAAGGCATTTAGCGCCCCGCGCACGCTGGCCGGTGACGCACTTGGGAAAGCCAACCGGAAGCCGACGATCGAATCCGCCGGCGACAAGCGAGTGCTCAAGGACGACACCCACACCATCGAGCTGCATCACGTGAAAAATCTGGAGCACAGCGACGGCATGCTCATCGCCTTCCTGCCCGCCGAGAAGATCCTGTTCACGGGGGATTTCAACGTCCCGGCCGCGGGTCAGCCGGCCGCGCCGGCGATTGCGATTCTGGTGCAGAACGTGGATCGGCTGAAGCTGGATTTCGACCGCCACGTGCTGGTGCACGCGCCGACCCCGGATCGTCCGCTCACGCGGGCCGATCTGCTGGCGCTCCTCAAGGACCAGAAGTAGCAGTCAGGCGCGTCGATCGGGCCGGACCGGGGTCTGACCCTGGCGCAGCGGCCAACCGTCGGATCGGGGTCTGACCCCGGTTTGCCACGGTTGCACCAGGTTCCAGGTTTCGGGGTCTGACCCCGGGTTGCAGGCCCGCGGGCGGGAGGTCGTCTAGCGGTAGCGGTGCGGAGGACGGAAGGCGGCACTAATGGTGTCGCAGAAAGTGCTCTGGCACCGGCCGGGTGTTCGCGGCCGGGGCGGGACGTCGATTCGATCGACGTTCCGGCAACTGGCTCGGCCGCCCTATTGCCGTTCGCGCGAGATCTGGATGACGTCACTGTAGTCGGTGACGCGCCCCTCCGCGTAGGCGGCGAGGAGGAAAGAGATGGGATTCAGCAGTGTCTCGGACCTCGGGCCCGGTCCGACCGCCGGCGGAATCGGCACGATCCCCCCTTGCGGGCCGGACTGGGGGTTGGCAAACCGGAGCCGCCCCTGATTGAAGACCGATCGAATGAACGTGCTCCTCGGCTCCGTCGGCAGCACCGCGACGTTCTCGTAGAACCGCTGCCAGGCCTCGTCACGGAACAGATACTGCTCGACGTTCGACGTGTAGAAGACGCTGACAGTCGCGTGGTGAAGGTCGAGGTAACGCCCGACCGAGCGCAGCGCCTTGGGCCCGGCGAAGTCTCCGACCAGCGGGACGACGAGATTGCGCTCCTCCATCTCCCGGACGGCCCGGTAGATCTCCTCGTTGGCGAGATACCCGCGCTGCACGCCGTGCCCGTCGTCGGCCTGCATCAGCTCCGTGTAGGTGGGGAACGGCTGCCACCCGGCGCCGCGGCCGAAGGAATAGCGGATGTCGGGGCCGGCGCTGTAGAACGCGCGATACACGTAATCGATGCCGCCGAGGTCGGCCTCGGTGAGGGTGAAGCCGTGGTGATCCTGCAGCCGCGCGTAGATCCCGGCGCGGTTACGCTCGAAGGCGACGCCGTCGGGCTCTTCCAGGTGGAAGGCGGTCAGCAAGGCGCCCGCGCTGTGTCGCGGCGTCAGCCCGGCCGGGATCGGGCGTGAGAAGAGCCGCGACAGGAACTCCGCACGCGTTGGCGACATCTCGAACAACGCCTTGTACATCAGATGCAGCAGCATGTTCTGCCGCCGGATATCGACGATGAACGCGATGCGGGGCTTCAGCGCGGCGATGTAGGTGAAATTCTGGTCCGGGCCCACGCCGACGTAGGCGCTCGAGGGTACGACGCTCTGTTCCAGAGTCGGGATGACGTACTGGAAGACCATCTCGTTCGACACCAGATTGTCGGAGCGGAAGAAGCCGTTGGGCTCCGAGAACTCGGTGATGAGCGTCCAGAAGGTGTGGTCGTCGAGGTGATCGGGAAGTGAGCCGGCAAGCGCGCGCGAGGTTGGGGTCAGGCACAGCATCAGCGCCGCGGCGGCGAACGCCAGGATACCGAACCGCAGGACCTTACCGCGGGCGTCCATGGCCGACATGATAGCCGGATCTTCAGGGCGCCGCGCCTGACAGGCTCGGCCTACGCCCTTCGGCAGGCCGGCCTCCACGACCCTAACGCATGGCGGACTTCTCAGGTCCACCGCACCCGAGCCGCCCTACTTCGCGCTGAAGGCGAAGATGGTCCTGGAGTCGTAAGCCTTCCCGGGCCGCAGCTCCGTGGACGGGAAGGCCTTCCGGTTCGGCGAATCGGGAAAGTGCTGCGTCTCGAGGCACAGGCCGGTGCGAAGACCATAGACGTGCCCGTTCTTCCCCTTGATCGTCCCGTCGAGGAAGTTGCCCGTGTAGAACTGCACACCCGGTTCGGTGGTGGAGATCTCGAGGATGCGGCCGCTCTTCGGCTCGGTCAGCCGCGCCGCCAACTGCGGGCCCGAGCCCTTCTTATTCAGGACCCAGTTGTGGTCGTAGCCCTTCCCGAACTTCAGCTGCTGATGCTCCCCGTCGATCCGCGCGCCGATCGCCGTCGGCTGGCGGAAGTCGAACGGGGTTCCGGCCACCGGCGCCAGCGCCCCGATCGGGATCAGGGTGTCGTCGACCGGCGTGTAGCGGTCGGCGTTCAGCGTGAGCTGGTGCCCGAGAATGTCGCCCGATCCCTCCCCCGCCAGGTTGAAGTAGCTGTGCTGCGTCAGGTTGACAATGGTCGGCTTGTCGGTCGTCGCGTGGTAATCGACAATGAGCTCATTTTTCTCCGTCAGCGTGTAGGTGACGCGAGCCGCGAGGTTGCCGGGATAACCCTCTTCACCGTCCGGGCTGGTGCGCGAGAAGGTCACCGACGATCCCGCTGGTGTCTCCTTGGTCGTGACGGCCCACAGCACTTTGTCGAAGCCCTTGGTTCCGCCGTGCAGATGGTTGGGGCCATTGTTCTTCACCAGTGGATACGTCTTGCCGTCCAGCACGAACTGCCCCTTCGCGATCCGGTTGCCGTAGCGCCCGACGATGGCGCCGAAGAACGGCGGTGTCGGCTCGGCGAAGTACTGGTTCGACTGATCGAAGCCGAGGACCACGTCGCCCAGCGTGCCGGTGCGATCGGGCGCCTTCAGGGAGGTGATGATGCCACCGTAACTAATGGCCTGGACCTCCATCCCGTTGGCGTTCTTGAGGGTCACCATCTCGACCGCGGTGCCCTGGAACATGACGTTGGTGGTCGTGCGACTCACGGTGCTCCCCAGGAAAGCGGTGCAGACCAGCGCGACCGCGGCGACCCGCAGCAGATTGAACATGGCCGGCATTGTAAGCGATTACCTGCCGGGCCATTGATGGCGTATATTCTGCCCCTGCGTGACTGCCACCTTCACCGGGCTCCAGTTCACAGACATCCGCAAGTCGTTCGGCGCCGTCCAGGCACTGCGCGGCGTCACGTTTGCTGTCTCCGCCGGCGAAGCCCATGCCCTCATGGGGGAAAATGGCGCCGGAAAATCCACCCTGCTGAAAGTGCTCGCCGGCATCCTGCAGCCCGACGAGGGCACGGTGCACTGGCGCGGCGAGCGGCTGCATCTGCGAAGCCCGCGGGAAGCGCTCGAGCGCGGCATCGGCATGGTCTACCAGGAGATGCTCTGCTTCCCCAATCTCACCGTGACCGGCAACATCTTCGCCGGACGCGAACTGACCCGCGGCGGGCGCCTGCGGCATGCGGAAATGCGCGAGCGCACGCGGGATATTCTTGCCGAGCTCCATCTCCACATCTCGCCCGACGCGGCGGCCGACTCGCTGTCGGTCGCGCACCGGCAACTGCTGCAGGTCGCCCGCGCGCTCGCGTTCCAGTGCCGGATCCTCGTGCTCGACGAACCGACGACCTCGCTGACCGACGGCGAGGCGGACCACCTCTTTGCCGTCCTCGAGCGGCTCAAGGCCGGCGGCGTGACTCTGCTCTACGTCTCGCACCGCCTGCCCGAGGTGTTCCGGCTGTGCGATCGCATCACGGTCCTGCGTGACGGCGCCTACGTCGAGACTTGCGACCGTCGCGCCGTCACCGCCGATCACATTGTCCGCGCCATGGTCGGCCGTGAGCTGCCGCCGCGCGCGCAGCACGCCCGGCAGGCAGACGCGCCGTCGGCGGCGATCGCGAAACCCGTCCTGGCGGTCGAGTCGCTCGCCCGCCGGCCCTGCTTCACCAATGTCACGCTGTCGGTGCGTGCGGGTGAGATCGTGGGGCTGTTCGGGCTGGTGGGATCCGGCCGGTCCGAACTGCTGGAGACCATCTTCGGCCTCCACACCCCCGATGCGGGGACCGTGCGGGTCGCGGGCGCGTTAGTGCCCGCCTCGTCGCCGCGAGCGGCGGCGCGCGCCGGGATCGCGCTGGTGCCCGAAGAGCGGCAGCGCCAGGGGCTGCTCTTCAACTTGACGATCCGCCACAACCTGGTGCTGCCCGGCCGCACGATCGAGGGCGACGTGCTGGTGCGCGCCGGCCGCGAGCGGCGCGAGGCCGGCGCGCTGGTGGAGGCGTTCCGGATCAAGGCGTCGGGCGTGGACGTTCTCCCAGACGCGCTGAGCGGCGGCAACCAGCAGAAGATCGTGGTGGCCAAGTGGCTCGCCACCAATCCGAAGGTCCTGCTGCTCGACGAGCCGACCAAGGGCGTGGATGTCGGTGCCAAGTTCGAAATTCACGAAATGGTGCGTCGCGAGGCCGCGCGCGGCGCCGGCTGCCTGGTGGCCTCGAGCGATCTGCCCGAAGTGCTCGCGCTCGCGGATCGGATCCTCGTGATGCGGGAAGGCCACATCCAGGGGCAGCTCGAAGGCGACGAGGCGACCGAGGAGTCGGTCATGCGCCTCGCGACCCGCGAGGCGGGGCCCGCCGACGCCCGGCACACTGTTCACGCGGGCGCTGGCGACCCCTCGCCGACAGCGCTCCGCGGCGGAGGCGGGGCGTGAAGAAGTTCTGGCAGATCCGCGAGCTCAGCACGGTGGCGATCCTGATCGTCGAGCTGCTTTTTTTCACGTGGTGGCTGTGGCCCGATGGCAGTCGGTCGCACCCGTTTCTCAACGCCGGCAACGGGCTCCTGATTCTGAAGTACTCAGCCGTCTACGGCATCGCGGCCGTCGGCGCCGCCATCGTGATCATCTCAGGAGGTGTGGACCTGTCGCCCGGCGCCGTGATGGCGCTGGCCGGCGTGGTCGGCGCGCAGCTCTTCGTGGTCCAGGCGTGCCCGCTCGGGCCCGCGATGGCGGTCGGGGTACTCGTCGGGCTGGCGGCGGGGCTGATCAGCGCTGCGCTCGTGGTCCTGGTCAAGCTACCGCCGTTCATTGCGACGCTTGGCGTGATGGGCATCAGCCGCGGCCTGGCGTTCATCATTACCGAAGGCCAGTACTTCGACGTGTCGAGCAAGCTGCTCGGCGGGTGGCGGCCGCTCGGGCTGCCGGCCGACTGGGTCGCCCCGCTCATCATGGTCGCCCTCGCGCTCGTCTTCCAGGTGCTGATGACGACCTTTCAATGGGGCCGATCGGTCTTCGCGGTGGGCGGCAACGAGACCGCCGCGCTCTTCACGGGCATCGCGGTGAACCGCGTCAAGACGTCGGTCTACGCCCTGGCGGGCATCCTCGCGGGCGTCTCCGGCGTCGTCCTGGTGCTCGTCCAGGGCCAGGGCAAGGCGGACCTCGCCAACGGCTACGAGCTGGATATCATTGCTTCTTCAGTCGTGGGCGGCGCCAGCCTGGCGGGCGGCCGCGGATCGGTGATCGGGGCGGTGCTCGGCACCCTCATCTTCGGTGTGCTGCGCAACGCGCTGCCGCAAATCCCCGGGGCGACGTATTACGATCGCCTGATCGTCGGGCTTGTCGTCATTGTCATCGTGGTCATGGATCAGTTGCTGCTCAGGAAGAGGGCATAACGGCGTTACGGCTGAACTCAAAGGCACCAAGACACGAAGCCACGAAGATCCAAGGATCCATTGTGCCTCGGTGTCTTGGTGATCAGACCGTGGTCTTGTGGGAGGTTTCATGCGTAGAGTCCTCGTATCGGCGTGCGTCGCGGCTCTGGCGGTGGCGGGCTGCGGCGGCAAGCAGGAAGCAGGTCCCCAGCGCCTGCGGTTCATGGTGATCCCAAAAGCGATCGACCTGCCCGTGTTCAACTACGCCAAGATCGGCGCCGAGCGCCAGGCGAAGGCCTACGGCAACGTCGACATCCTCTGGAACGGGCCGACGAGCGCCGACCAGTTGAAGCAGAAGGAGATCCTCGAGTCGGCGATCACCCAGCAGGTCGACGGCATCGCGATCTCCGCGCTG
>JBKJRJ010000027.1:0-17993 GCA_046594705.1 Vicinamibacterales bacterium | reverse complement strand
TCGGCCGTCGCTGGCTGGGCGTCGAGCAACCGCAGCAATCCGGCGGGGAGTTCCCGCCGTTCGACATAGACGCGGGCCATCGTCCAATTCTAGCGGCCTCGAAAAGAAAGATCGATGACCATAATATGAGTATGTCGCGCGCATATATAACGATGGCGTGCTGACGATCAAGGTGCCGCGGCGCGACGAGGTCAAGCCGAAGCGGATCGAAGTCGCCGAGCAGTAGATCGCCGGGACACTGCCGTGGGTGGCTCGCCGCCGCCCACGGCAGTCCTCTTTCTCCGTCCGCAGGGCCTGGAAGGGGAGTAAGCTAGCGGGATGGTTGATCATCACGACGCGAACGGTCCCGCCGATCCGACCGAAGAGGGCGCCGAAACCCCCACGCTGATCACGAGCCGTTTCCTGTTCGTTGACGTCGCGGCGCAGCGCGCGAAGCAGCTCCGTCGCGGCGCGGTCCTGCGTGTCGAACGACACCCGGCCGGCCCGCACAAGCTCGAGCGCCTGGCGATGGACGAAGTGAAGCAGCAGCTCGTGCACTACACCGTCCCGCCCGGCTACATGGGCAAGGGCGACGGCAAGTAAACAGGGAACTTCCCGCCACGCGGCCCGTAAGTCGACGTCAGGAGTCGACAGATGGCAACTGTGGTGGTTCTCACCGGCCTGGCGTTCGCGGCGGTCGTGGTGCTCTTCACCCTGGCGGCCGCGGCCATCCTCTTCAAAACCCTGCTGCGGGTCGTGCTGTTGCCGCTCCTTCTCCTGAAATGGATGGTGATGGGCACGGTCATGCTGATCGTAGGCCCAATCCTGTTCGTCGTGGGCGCGCTGGCGATGCTGCTGGCGGGCTTCGCGGTCATGCTGCCGCTCGCTCCACTCCTGCTGTGCGGCGCGATCCTCTGGTGCCTCCTCAGATCGACGCGTCGTCCGGCCGTGGCATGACCATCCGCCGTTCCATCACGTCGGCGGCGCGCAGCAGCGTGGCTTCGTCGAACGGCCGCGCCGTCAGCTGAAGGCCGACCGGCAGCCGCGCCTCCGTCAGCCCGCAGGGAATGCTGATCGCGGGGAGGCCGGCGAGATTGGCGGCAGCCGTGAACACATCCGAGAGATACATCTGCAGCGGATCCGCGGTCCGCGCACCGAGCTTGAAGGCCACCGTCGGACTGGTGGGCAGCGCCACGACGTCCACGTGAGCGAAGGCCTCGTCGTAGTCGCGCCGGATGAGCGCGCGCACCTGCTGCGCTTTCACGTAATACGCGTCGTAATAGCCGGCGCTCAGCACGAAGGTGCCGATCATGATGCGGCGCTTGGCTTCCGCGCCGAACCGCGCGCGCGTCGCGTAATACATGTCCCCCAGCGTCGTCGCCTCGGCCCGGGCGCCATAACGGACACCGTCGAAGCGCGCCAGGTTTGACGACGCTTCGGCGTTGGCGACCAGGTAATACACCGGGATCGCGAGCGGCGCATGGGGGAGCGCGATCTCGGTGAGACGGGCGCCGGCGGATTCGAGCTCGCGCAGCGCCGCGTCGAACGCGCTCCTGACCCCCGGCTCGACGCCTTCGTCCAGCAATCCGCGCGGCACGCCCACGCGCAATCCCTCGATGGTCCCGGTGAGCCCGGCGGTGTAGTCGGCGACGGCGTCCGGCGCGCTGGTCGCGTCGCGCGGGTCGCGTCCGGCGATGACGCCGAAGATTGCCGCCATGTCACGCGCGGTTCGCGCGAACGGGCCAATCTGATCCAGCGACGAGCCGAACGCCATCAGCCCGTAGCGCGACACCCGGCCATAGGTCGGCTTCAGGCCAAGCACGCCGCACAACGCCGCCGGCTGACGGATCGAGCCGCCGGTTTCCGATCCGAGAGACAGCGGCACCATCCCGGCCGCTACCGCGACCGCCGAGCCGCCGCTCGAGCCGCCGGGAATCCGCTCGTGGTCCCAGGGGTTCCTTGACGGGCCGAAGGCGGAGTGTTCCGTGCTGGAGCCCATCGCGAATTCGTCGCAATTGGTCTTGCCGACAATCACGGCGCCGGCCTGCTCGAGCCGCTCGACCACCGCGGCGGAATAGGGAGGGACGTAATGCTCGAGCAGACGCGAACCGGCCGTGGTCGGCACCCCGGCGGTGCAGATGTTGTCCTTCAGGGCGATGGGCACCCCAAGGAGGGGCGCGTCGCCGGGCGGGTGAGCGTCGAGGCGGGCCGCCCGGTCGAGCGCCCCCTTCTCGTCCACGTGAAGGAATGCGTGCAGCGGCCCGTCGCCTCGGGCAATGCGGTCGAGCGCGTCGCGGCAGACCTCAGCGGCGGAGATGTCCCGCGCAGCGACGCGGGTGCGGATATCGCAGGCGGTGGTCGGCAGGCTCACGAGCCGAGCACCCGTGGTACCTTGAATAGTCCGGCCGCGCGATCGGCCGAGGGCGCCTGGCTCAGCACCTCGCCCCGGTCGAGCGATGGCCGGGGGACGTCGTCCCGCGACGCGTCCTCTCCTCGCGGGGCACCCGCCGAGTCGATCGCCACCCCCGAGGTATCGACCCGCTGGACCTGGTCGGCGTAGGCGAGGATGGCGGTGAGCTGGTCGGCGAACAGCGCAACTTCGTCCGGTGTGAGGGCGAGCCGCGCGAGTGTGGCGATGCGTTCCACGTCGGCGCGGGTGAGGGTGTCTGCCATGGGCGTCAATTCTACTCGTCCCGCGGCGGTCGCCGGCACCTGGTATTCCGCCTCGCCGGGCGCGCTGGCGCGTGACGTGGACGGGTATCTGGCGCACGCGGCCGCGGCACCCCGCGTGCGAGGGCGGCTCGACGCCATCATCGCGCCACATGCGGGCCTGATGTTCTCGGGACCGGTCGGCGCTTACGCCTACCAGGCCGCGGCTGACAGCGGGCCATACGACACCCTCGTCCTCGCGGGGCCCTCGCACTTCAGTGCCTTCGATGGGGTGGCCCTCTACCCGACCGGTGCCTTCGCCACGCCCCTCGGCCCGGCGGCCATCGACGAGGGGCTGGCCAGGGCGCTGCTCGCGTGCTCGCCGCTGATTCAGGCGATGCCTGTCCCGCACGGACGCGAACACGCGCTCGAGATGCAGCTGCCGTTCATCCGGCGCCTCATGCCGAACGCGGCGATTGTGCCGCTCCTGATGGGCCGCCAGACACGCGACACGATCACGGGCCTCGCCGAGGCTCTCGCGCGCGTCGCGGCCGGCCCGAGCAGGCAGCGGGCAGCAGGCAGTGGGGAGGGTGCGATCGACACACCGCCGCGGGTCCTGCTCGTCGCGAGTACCGATCTCTCGCACTATTGTGATGCCGCCACCGCCGAAGGACTCGACCGTCGCGTGGCCGACTGCGTCGCCGCGTGCGACCCGGATCGCCTCCTCGCGCTGTTCGAGGCCTACCCGGAAGGGGAGCGGGGGCGCTTCGTCGCGTGCGGCGGGGGGCCGGCGATTGCCGTCATGCTGGCGGCCCGCGCGCTGGGCGCGCGCCACGGCCGCGTACTCAAATACATGCACTCGGGGCAGATTTCCGGTGACCACTCCGGGGTGGTCGGGTATCTCGCGGCGGCACTGGGGACGTTCACCGATGTTCACTGAGCGGCAGCAGCAGATGCTCGTCGAGATCGCGCGCGCCGCGGTGGCGGCGGTGGTGAGCGGCCGCCCCGCCGGCGGCGCGAGCGCGGTCGAAGCTGCCACGATGCCGCAGGCCAGCGGGGCGTTCGTCACACTGAAACGGGCAGGGCAGCTGCGCGGCTGCATCGGCACGCTCGAATGCCGCCGGCCGCTCGCTGAGGAGGTCGCGCGCGTCGCGGTCAGCGCGGCCATGGCGGACCCTCGATTCGCGCCGCTGTCCCCGGCGGAGCTCGACGGGCTCGATGTCGAAGTCTCGGTGCTCGGGCCGCTCGAGCCGATCGATCCCGCGGATCCCGCCGCCGTCGAGATCGGGCGCCATGGCCTGGTGGTCGAACAGGGCGATCGGCGCGGGCTACTGCTCCCGCAGGTCGCCACCGAGCGTGGCTGGGACCGTGAACAGTTCCTGGCGCAGACCTGCGTGAAGGCGGGGCTGCCGGCCGATAGCTGGCGACGGGGGGCGAAAGTCTATCGTTTCGCGGCCGACGTCTTCGGCGGCTGAAGCAACCCGCGCAGCACGTCGAGATTCATCCGATCCAGCGGGTCCACGTCACTCAGCTTGCGCGTCCGCGGCGTGTCCTCCTTCGGTGTCTCGAGCAGCATCGGCAGCGTCGCGAAGCGCGGATCGTTCAACAGCCGCCGGAACGGCGCCAGCCCGATGCAGCCCTTGCCGATGTGCTCGTGGCGGTCCACCCGGCTTCCGCACGGCTTCTTCGAGTCGTTGAGGTGGAACGCCTTGAGCCGCGAGAATCCCACGATTGTTCCGAACTGTTTGAAGGTGTCGCGGTAGCCCTCGGCGGAGCCGATGTCGTAGCCGGCCGCGAGGAGGTGGCAGGTGTCGAGGCAGACGCCGACGCGGGGCGTGCCCCCCAGCAGGTCGATGATGGTGGCGAGGTGCTCGAACCGGTGGCCCAGGTTGGTGCCCTGCCCGGCGGTATGCTCGAGCAGGATACGCGCCGTGCCGGCCGGGCGCGAGGCCAGGACCACGGCGAGCCCGTCCGCGATCAGCTGGAGCCCGCCCTGCTCGGTGCCGGAGGTGTAGGAGCCGGGATGCATCACCAGGCCGTCGAGCCCGAGCCACTCGGCGCGATCCAGTTCCTCCCCGAGGGCGTCGATCGACTGCTGCCGGAGCCCCGGCTCCGTCGCCGCGAGGTTGATCAGGTAGCTGTTGTGCGCGACCACGGACCGCAGCTTCGTCTGCCGGACCCGGCGTCGGAACAGCGCCACTTCCTCCGGCGGCAGCGCGCGCGCGCGCCATTGGCCCGCGGACTTCGTGAAGATCTGCAGGGCCTGGCAGCCGCTGGCTTCGGCGCGATCGACGGCGCGGGGCAGGCCGCCGGCAATGGACAGGTGAGCACCAAGGCGAGGCACGGTCTATAGGATATCCTTCGGCCATGCCCAAAATACTGACCGCGGCAGCGCTCGCGCTCGCCGTCGTGACGCTGCGGCCGGTCCCCGTCGCCGGCTGGGGCTTCAGCGGCCACAAATACATCACCGGCCGCGCGATCGAGCTGCTGCCGTCCGAGATCCGTCCCTTCTTCGAGAAGTTCAAGACCACCATCGTCGAGCACTCGATCGATCCCGACACCTACCGGACCGTCGGCTGGGCGGCGGAGCCGCCGCGGCACTTTCTCGACATGGACGCCTACGGGGCCTTTCCATTCAAGGATCTCCCGCACGACTACTCGGCGGCGGTCGCCAAGCGCGGCGCGGATTTCGTGATTAAGAACGGCCTGGTGCCCTGGCGCGCGCAGGAGGTCTATATCCAGCTGCGCGAGGCGTTCACGCAGCTGCCGGCGCAGGGTTTCGCGCGCGACAACATCAAGCTGTTCTCCTCGGTGCTGGCCCATTACACCGGCGATTCGTTCCAGCCGCTGCACGCAGCGGTGAATTACGACGGGCGCGATACCGGGCAGCTCGGCATCCATTCGCGGTTCGAGTCGGAGCTGTTCGATCGCTACCAGAACAAGCTCACGATCACGCCGGGTCCGGTGGTCCCGGTCGCCGACGCCCGCGAGTTCATCTTCGCCACGCTGACCGACAGCTTCTCGTTCGTGGACGCGATCCTGGCATCGGATCGCGAGGCCATTCAGGGCCGCGACTTCTACGACGATCAGTACTTCGCGAAGCTGTACGAGAAGTCCGGCCCGATTATGGAGAAACGTCTATCAGGTGCGATTACCGGCATTGCGTCGCTCATCACGCAGGCATGGATCGATGCCGGCCGGCCGCCGCTTCCGGTCGAGGCTCCGGCCAGGCCGCCGCGGCCGATCCGGAGGTAGTCACGGAGCTCGTTGGTAGTGGGTGGTGAGCAGCAGATCGTTCCGGCACCGCGGCGCGTGGCACCAAGCTTGCTGTCCAGCCCGCAGGAGGTCCCATGCTCTGGACTATTGTAGTAATTCTGGTGGTGTTGTGGCTGCTCGGTTTCACCATGCACGTCGCCGGCGGCCTGATCCATGTGCTGCTGGTCATTGCGCTGATCGTCATCGTCCTGCGGTTGCTGCAGGGCCGACGAATCTGACACGTTCGGGAAGCGGCTAACGGGCGATGGACGTCTTCCTGGTCCCAGTCGGTCCGGACCGCTACGAACTGTACTGTGAGGAGCCCGACGATCCGGACCTGCCGGACGCGGAGGGCGCCGATTCGCCGGGTTTCTTTCGGCGCATGGCGCTCAAGTTTCGCGAGCAGCTGGCGGAAGCGGAGAGGGCGCGCCAGCACGGGCCGCAACCGGGCGAGCTGCGGCCCTCCCTGCTCGGGCGCGTCAAGGCGCGAACCCTGCGCTGGGTGGCGGAGTCGATCGCCGAGCAGCGCCTGCTCTGGCAGCTGCGGGGCAAGGACGACGTCCTGCTGATCTATCCAGACGACCTGACCGACCCGCAGGGCCGGGAGGTGCTGAGACGTGCGCTGCAGCGGGACTGGGAGCGCCATCGCTTCTGGCTCGTCATCGATGGTGTCGGCGCGGCGGCATCGGCGCTGCTGATTCTGGTGCCCGGTCCCAATGTCATCGGCTATTACTTCGTGTTCCGGATCGTCGGGCACTATCTCTCGCTGAGGGGAGCGCGACAGGGACTCACACGCGTCACCTGGCGCACCGAAGCGAGCGCCCCCCTGTCCAGTCTGCGGACGATGATGGCGGACTCTCCCGACGCCCGAGAGGATCGGGTGCGCCAGGTCGCCTCGACCCTCCGCCTCGAACACTTCGCCAGCTTCTTCCAGCGCTCCGCCGTGCCCTGACCGTCTGCCGGCGGCTGCCCCTGTATACTTCTCACTCGTGAAACTGAGCGAGATTGCCGCCCGTCTCGACTGTCGCCTCGACGGAAACGGCGAGATTGACATCACGCGCGTCGCGGGTCTCGAACAGGCGCAGCCCGGCGATCTCACGTTCTTCGTCAATCCCAAGTACGGCGCGCACCTGCGCGCCACTCGCGCGTCCGCGGTGATCCTCGGGGATCAAGCCGCGGCGGCGCCCTGCGCCATGCTGCGCACGGAGAATCCCTATCTCGCCTTTGCGGGCGCGGTGGAATTGCTCGCGCCGCGCCAGGCCGCCGTCGCCGGCATCCATCGCCTGGCCGACGTGGCCCCCACGGCGTCGGTCGCGCCGGACGCGTCGATCGGGGCGTTCGTCAGCGTCGGGGCGGGCGCGCGGATCGGCTCCCGCACGGTGGTGTATCCGCACGCGGTCGTTGGAGAGAGCGCGGTGGTCGGCGACGACTGCGTGATCCACGCGCGCGTGTCGCTGCGGGAGCGGGTGACGGTCGGCAGCCGGGTGATCATCCAGGACGGTGCGGTGATCGGCAGCGACGGCTTCGGCTTCGCCCACCGTCCGGACGGCAGCCATCACAAGATCCCGCAGGTCGGCGGCGTCGTGATCGAGGACGACGTCGAGATCGGGGCGAACACTACGATCGATCGGCCGGCGGTGGGGGAGACCCGCATCGGCGCGGGCAGCAAGATCGATAACCTGGTCCAGATTGCCCACGGTGTGAAGCTCGGCCGCGACGTGCTGCTGGCCGCGCAGGTGGGCATTTCGGGCAGCACGACCATCGAGGATCGCGTGACGCTCGCCGGACAGGTCGGGGTCGCGGGACACCTCACGGTGGGGAAGGGCGCCGTGGCGTCCGCGCAGACCGGCATTCCCAACTCCGTCGAGCCCGGCACCTTCGTGTCGGGATATCCGGCGATTGCGAATCGCGACTGGCTCAAGGCGTCCGCGATCTTCCGCCGCCTGCCGGAGCTCAAGAAGGCGCTCACCACGCTTCAGCGGCGACTCGACTCGCTGGAAGAACGGCTCAAGCCTGGGCCATAGGCGCCGAGCCAGAGGCCCTATAATCGATCGCGATGTCCTTGCTCCAGACCGCCGGCGCGCGCGTGCTCGCGGCTGCGTTGACGTTGGCGGTGCTGCTGGCGGCCGCCGCCCACGCCGCCGTCCGGCCCCCGCGCCTCGATTACACGATGTCCACGCTCCCGAACGGGCTCAAGGTGGTCTTGCTCGAGGATCATTCGACGCCGGTGGTGCACCTCGCGGTCTGGTACCACGTCGGGTCCAAGAACGAGCGCCCCGGCCGCACCGGCTTCGCTCACTTCTTCGAACACATGATGTTCAAGGGCTCGAAGAACGTCGAGGCTGAGGGGCACCCTTCCTACATCTCCAGCGTCGGTGGCCAGAGCAACGCCTACACCAACGAGGACGCGACCGTATTCTGGGAGACGGTCCCGTCGCAGTACTTGCCGCTCGTCCTGTGGCTCGAGGCCGACCGCATGGCCTCGCTGAAGATCGACGAGCGGGCTTTCAAAAACGAGCGCGAGGTCGTCAAGGAAGAGCGCCGGATGCGGATCGAGAACCAGCCCTACGGCCGGCTGCAGGAGATCATCGCCGACCAGACGTTCGTCGCCCACCCCTACAAGCACCCGGTGATTGGCAGCATGAAGGACCTCGACGCGGCGTCGGTGGACGACGTGCGCCAGTTCTTTCAGACCTACTACGTGCCCAACAACGCGACCGCGGTGGTGGTCGGCGACTTCGACTCGAAGGAAGCGCTGGCGATGGTGACCCATTACTTCGGCCGCGTGCCGGCCTCCGATCAGCCGGTGCCTCGCGAGATTCCGCAGGAGCCGGCGCAGACCAGAGAAAAGCGCGTCACCTTGCACGACGACTGGCCGCTGCCCGCCGTCGTGGTCGCGCATCACATTACGGCCGACGGCAACCCCGATTCCTACCCGCTGCACATCGCGTCGAAGATCTTGTCGGATGGCCAGAGCTCGCGCATCTACCGCAAGCTGGTCTACGAGAAGGGGCTGGCGCTGACGGCGTTCGGCGGCGGCAACATCATCGAGGACCCCAACCTCTTTTTCGCCGTCGCCCTGGTGCAGCCCGGCCACACGACCGAGGAGACGACGGCCGCGCTGATCGCCGAGCTGGACAAACTGCGAGAACAGCCGGTGTCGGCGGCCGAGCTGCAGCAGGCGAAACACCAGTTCGCGCGCGATTACATCCTCGGCCGCGAGTCGATCCAGAGCAAGGCCGAGCAGCTCGGACACGCGGTCGTCATTCACAACGACATCAAGACGGCCGACGACGAGTTCGACATCTTCCAGAACCTCACGGCCGCGGACGTCCAGCGGGTGGCGAAGAGGTATTTCACGCCGGAGAACCGGACCGTGATCACGATCCTGCCGAAGGGAACGGGCAAATGATCCGTCGACTCGCCGCGGCCTGCGCCGCCGCCGGCCTGATGCTCGGAACGCTCGTGCCGGCGGCAGGGCCGGCCTGTGCCGCCGGTGCCGGCGAGGCAGCGCAGGCGAAGAACTGGCCCACCGAGCGCCCGCCGCGGCCGATTGCGGCGCGGGAGGTGAAGTTTCCGCCCTATGCCTTCAAGACCCTGCCGAACGGCCTGCAGGTCATCGCGGTGTCTCATCACGAGCAGCCGGTGGTGAGCCTCCGCCTGCTGGTCCGCGCCGGCGCGGCGCAGGACCCGGAGGATCGCCGGGGGGTGGCGTCGCTCGCCGCCACGTTGCTCGACCAGGGCACCACGACGCGGTCGGCCGAACAGATCGCCAACGCCATCGACTCCATCGGCGGGGCGATGGGCACCGGCGCCGGTTCGGACCTGAGCTTCATCCAGGCGGTCGTGATGAAGGACAGCTTCAACTTCGCGCTGGATCTGGTGTCCGACGTGGCGCAACATCCCGCGTTCGCCACCGAAGAGATCGAGCGGCAGCGCCAGCAGTCGCTGTCCGGCATGCGGGTGAGCTACGACGATCCCGAGTTTCTCGCGAACCTCGTGTTCGATCGGCTGGTCTACGGCTTCCATCCCTACGGCCGCCCGCACTCGGGCACGCCCCAGACCCTGGCGGCGCTGACGCGCGACGATCTGCTGGCCTTCCACCAGAAATGGTTCGGCGCCAACAACGCGATCCTCGCGATTGTCGGCGACGTGACGCCGGATGAGGGGTTCGCCGGGGCTGAGCGCGCCTTCGGCCGGTGGACCAGGGCCGTCGCGGCGGCCGCGCCACCGATCGAGCCGCCGCCGCCGACCCGCCGCGTCGTCGTGATCGACAAGCCCGGCGCGGTACAGACCGAAATCCGGGTCGGCAACCTCGCCATTGCCCGCAATAACGACGACTTCATGGCGATGGACCTGGCCTCGAAAGTGCTCGGTGGCGAAGGCGCCAACCGGCTGCATCGCGTGCTGCGCTCGGAGCGCGGGCTCACCTACGGCGCGTCCGCGGACTTCAACGCCCTCAAGCAGGCGGGCGACATCGTGGCGCAGACCAACACGCGCTCCGAGACGACGGGCGAGACGCTACGCCTGATCATCGACGAAGTGTGGAAGCTGCAGCGCGAACGCGTCGGCGAGCGCGAGCTCGAGGGTGCGCAGGAATATCTGACGGGGTCCTTTCCGCTGACGATCGAAACCCCCAGCCAGATTGCCCTGCAGATCCTGAATGTCGTGTTCTTCGGGCTGAACATGAACGACCTGCAGACCTATCGCGAGCGCGTGAATCGCGTGACGGTTGACGATGTGCAGCGGGTGGCGCGGAAATATCTGCACCCGGAGCGCCTGACAATCGTGCTCGTCGGCGACGCGGCGGCCTTCGTGAAGCAGCTGCCGGGCGCCGGGTTCGACAAGTTCGAGGTGATTCCCGCCTCTGAGCTGGATCTGTCGTCCCCGGATCTGCGCCGCAAGGCGGCGGCCGGCGGCTTCCTGCCGGCGTCATACGTGACCCCTGCGGCGACGAGCATGAGGATCCAGCTGAACGACGCGACGTCGCTGCTGAACCAGGCCATTGCGGCGAAGGGTGGCCTCGCCAGGCTTAAGGGCATCCGGACGGTGCGCTCGGAAGGCACCACCACCGCGCGGCTGGAGCGGGGCTCGGCGCCGGTGGCGACGGTCACCTCCATCGAGTATCCGGATCGGTTCCGTATCGACGCCGACATGCCGGCCGGCAAGCTGGCGCAGGTCTACGCGGGCGGGCGCTTCTGGGTGATCGAGTCAGGCGGCGTCAAGGAACTCCCGCCCGAGGCCAGCGGACCGGTGCAGGCCATCATCCAGCGGGACACGATTCGGGTGCTGGTCAACGCCGCGGCCGGCAAGCTGGTGGTACGCGACGTCGAGTCCGGGGAGCCGTCGCTGGGTGCCATCGAGATCTCGGGCGACGCCATGGCGCCGCTCACGCTGCTGATCAATCGCACCACGGGGCTGATCGAGAAGGCGCGCTACCAGTCGGAGCCCGGCGGGCGCGCGGAAGAGAGCTACAGCGACTACCGCACGGTCAAGGGCGTGAAATTCGCCTTCCATACCGAGGTCCGCGGCGCCGGCCGGCCGGTGGTCGAGCGCGACGTCACGACCATCCGCTACAACGTCCCGCTCCCGGCGGGGCTCTTCAACAAGCCGAGCTGACCCCCGGAGTGGACGCGCGCACGGAGCCACGTCGGACCGATCGGTTGCGCGTGATGATCTCGTGCGGGGAGCCGTCCGGCGATCTCTACGCCGGCGCCCTGGCGTCCGAGATCATGCGCCTCGAGCCGAATACCGAAATCACCGGGTTCGGCAGCGACCGCCTGCGCGCCGCCGGCGCGTCGCTCGTGGGGGATTTCACGGGACTGTCGGTGACCGGCTTCACCGAGGCGCTGCCCGTGATTCGGCGATCGTGGCAGCACTACCGGGCGCTCGTGCGCGCCGCCGAGGCGTCACCTCCCGACGTCTTCGTTCCGATCGACTTTCCTGACTTCAATTTTTTCCCGGCCCGCGCGCTGCACAAGCGCGGCGTGCCGGTGGTGTACTACATCAGTCCCCAGCTGTGGGCGTGGCGGCGCGGCCGGCTGAAGACCATGAAGCGCGTCGCCGATCGGGTGCTGGTGATCTTTCCATTCGAGGCGCCGTTCTACGAGGCGGCCGGCGTGCCGGTCACCTTCGTGGGACACCCGTTGCTCGACCTGACGCCGCCGCCCGCGGCGCGCGCGCCGTTCCTGCGCAGCCAGGGTCTTGATCCCGGGCAGCCGGTCGTCGCGCTGCTCCCCGGCAGCCGGCGTAACGAGCTGCGCGAGATTCTGCCGGACCTGGTACGGACCGCCGGCCTGATCGCCGCGCGCCTCCCGTCGGCCCAGTTCATCCTCGCCCGCGCGCCGCACCTGGACGAGGCGCTGCTGGCGCCGCTCGCCGACTGGCCCGCGGCCGTCGCCCGGCCGGTGGTCGTCGCGGAACGCACCGACGACGTGCTGGCGAGCGCCGACGTCGCCGTGCTGGCATCCGGCACCGTCACCGTGCAGGCGGCGCTGCACGGCTGCCCGATGGTGGTCGTCTACCGCGTCGGTCCAATCACCTACACGCTCGGCAAGCCGCTGATGCATGTCGATACCTATGCGATGGTCAACCTGGTCGCCGGCTCGCGGGTGGTCCCCGAACTGATCCAGGACGATTTCACGCCGGCGGCCGCAGCCGAGGCCGCGTTGCGGGTGCTGCTCGACCCGCACCACGCGGCGGAGGTGAAGGCGAACCTTGCGGCCGTGCGCGGCAAGCTCGGCACCACCGGGGCCAGCCGCCGGGCCGCGGAAGCCGTCATCGAGGCGGCGCGGAGAGGGCGGCCGCGGGCAGGCCATCCGTAACCGCCAACCGCCAACCGCCAACTGCCAACTGCCAACCGCCAACTGAAAAACCGACTGAAAGCGGGACACACAGCATGCGACGATTCCTCGTTCTGGTCTCACTCCTCTCCCTGTCGGTGCCACTGCACGCGACCGTCATCCTGCCCATCGAATTCCGCGAGCTGGTGACGACGGCCCCGGTGATTCTTCACGGCCAGGTGGTGGAAGTACGGGCGGACTGGTCGGACGGGCGGCGCTCCCTGGAGACGTTCGTCACGGTCGCGGTCGCCGATTACTTGAAAGGGGATCTCGGCGCCACCGTCACGCTACGTGTGCCGGGCGGTCAGCTCGGGCGCTATCGCACCATCTTCGTCGGCGCCCCGGAATTCCAGCTGGGCGACGAAGTCGTCCTCTTCCTGAAGCACGGCGCCGCGTCGTACCCCTACATCATCGGCCTCAGTCAGGGCGCCTTCCGCGTGGTGGCGGACGCCCGCAGCGGTCGCCGCATGGTGACCACCCCGATGGTGATGGGCAAGAGTGACACCCCCGAACGGGTGGTGCGCGGAGAGGTCACGCGCAAGCCGCTGCCGATCGATGCCTTCAGGGACGCCGTGCGGCAGGTGCTCGCGCAGGGAGCGGGACAGTGAGCCGCGGGCGCCGCGTCGCCGCGCTGACCCCGGTGGTGCGGCGGCTGCTGGCGACGGCGGCCGCGGCCGGGATCGTGCTGGCCTGCGCGCCGGCGGCCGACGCCTACCTCAAGCTCGGTACCCGCATCGGCACGGGCCTCGCCAACCTGAAGTTCAACAACTTCCCCGTGCGCTATTTCATCACCAGCCGCGACGTGCCGGGCGTCTCGGCGACGCAGCTGCAGCAGAGCGTCGGCCGCGCGTTCGCGTCGTGGGGCGGGATTGCGAACACCGGCGTCTCGTCGCAGTTCGCCGGCTTCACCGGCGCGACACCGGTCAGCGGCGACAACGCCAACGTGATCGGCTTCACCACGAGGGCGGACCTCGATCGCGTGCTCGGCTCCACGTCCTTCACGGTCGATACCGTCAGCGGGGAGATCCTCGAGGCGGACATCTTCCTGAACTCGACCTTTCCCTGGTCGGTGGCGCCGGCCGGCGAGGCGGGCCGCCAGGACGTCGAGTCGATTGCGCTTCACGAGATCGGCCACCTGCTCGGCCTCGGCCACTCGATGCTGGGTGAGACGGAACTCGCCGGCGGCGGCCGGCGTGTGCTTGGGGCCGAAGCGGTCATGTTCCCGATTGCGTTCCTCGCCGGCACCGTCAACCGCACGCCGCGCGCCGACGATATCGCGGGTCTGTCGGACATCTATGGCAACACTCGGTTCCGCGAGGCGACCGGCAGCATCAGCGGCCGCGTGACGAAGGGGGCCGCCGGCGTGGTCGGCGCCCACGTGGTCGCGTTCCACCCCGCGACCGGCAAGCTGGTCGCGACCTTCACGCTGTCGGAGGATGGCGCGTTCGTCATTGCCGGCCTGGAGCCGGGGCTGCATCTGCTCCGCGTGGAGCCGCTGGACGACGCCGATGTGGCGAGCTTCCTCGAGACCTCGTTCAAGGTGGACAGCGACTTCAAGGTCGCGTTCCACACCAGGGTCGTGACCGTTCCGCGCGGCGGCACGGCGCGCAACGTCAACGTCACGGTGGTGGCCAAGTGAGGGTGCGCCAGACGCTGATCGCCGTCGCCGCCCTCGCGCTGGTTCCCGCCATGGCCGCCGCGCAGCCGTACGCCGGCAGCACCGCGCCTCGGGCCGGATCGCTGGAGGTGGGAGGCGGCGTGGTCTGGACCGGTGGCTACGACGCCGGCAGCGCGAGCGCCAGCGAAACCACGGCCGGCACCGCGCCGCTGACGCTGTTCGTCGTGGACGGCACGGTGAAGAGCGGGCCCGGGGCCGTCGTCCAGATCGGCATCCATCTGGGCCGCCGATTCTCGGCCGAGGGCGCCCTTCATTACACGCGCCCCGTCCTTCAGGCCCGCCAGTCGGCCGATTTCGAGTCCGCGACTGCAGCCACGGCGGAGACCGTGATCACCTCGTACCTGATCGGCGGCTCTCTCCTTTACCATTTCGCCGACGGTCGTGTCGTGCCGTTCGTCTCGGGCGGCGGCGGGTATCTCCGTCAGCTCTACGAAGACAACGCGGACGTCCTGACCGGCACCGAGCTGCACGCCGGCGGTGGCCTCAAGGTGTGGCTGGGATCGGGACCGCGGCGGCTCGGACTCCGGCTGGAGGCTCAGGCGTCGGCCCGCGGCAAGAGCGTCGCCTTCGAGCAGAGGCGGCGGCTGGTGCCGGCGGTGGCGGCGGGGATCACTTATCGATTCTGAACGGGAGGTCGGTTACGCCGTCTTCTCGATGTCCATCCGGACGGTGCTCGCGTCGATCTCGTACCACCCGATCGGACGCCCGGCCCAGCCTGCGCCGCTCTGGCCTTGAAGGCCGACGGCGATCCCGTCATGCCACTCCAGCCGCGCGCGATGCACGTGGCCGCACAGGATCAGCCGGATTCCCGCGGCCCGCGCAGCGGTCCATAGCGTGGCGCGTTGCGTCGCCGGGATCTCCATCGGCACTTCGAAGGGGCCGTTCCGCCACCGGTACGGCGCGACGGCGAGCGGGTAGTGGTGAAGCACCAGCACCCCTGTCCGATCGCCGAGCCGTGCGGTGGACAACCACGCGGCATCCGCAGCGGTGATGCGACCCACGCCGTGGCGGCCCTGCAGCCGGCCGCCGCGCAGCCGTAGCGGCAGCCACGGGTTGGGAATGGAATCGATGGCTGCGAGGAACCCGGCGCCCAGAGCCTTTACGAAGGGCGCCGGCGGCGCCACACCGGGGCCCCGTCGTTCGATCGCGGCATAGAAGCGCCGGCGTCGCGCGGCGATGACGGGAGGCAAGTCCCACGCCCGCAACACCAGGCGAGCCAGGTCCGCGCGGGTGGACGGATGGCCGCCGCTCGATGCCAGGTCGTGATTGCCGTGCACGATGGTGAGCCGGTGGGAGTCGAGCAAATGACGGGCGGCGAGCGCGTCCAGCGCGCGCTCGAGCAGCGCCGGCTGCCAGCGGTCCAGCAGGTCGCCCGAGACCACGAGATGATCGGGCCGGCGGGCGGCGATGCGATCGAGCTGGTGCTCGAACGCCCGCACGTCCGCGGCGTCCCTCAGGTGTGAGTCGGAGAGGTGGGCGATGAGCGACGGTGTGTCCCGATCAGCCAGGTGTGCTCCTTGCCTGCTCAACTTCCAAGTTCCGTGCCGCTGCGATACAGTCGCGCTCGTGAATGGTTCCGCTCCGCCTGCCGCGATTGCCGTGCGCGACGTGCACGTCTCCCGCGGCGCGGCGGGCATGGTGCTGCGCGGCCTCGATCTCGACATCGCCGCGGGCGAGACCCTCGCGCTGGTCGGCCGGAGCGGCGCCGGGAAGAGCACGCTGCTCAAGTTGATCAACGGTCTCATCGTTCCCGACCGCGGAACGGTGGTGGTCGAAGGGCGCGACACCCGCGAGTGGAACCCGTTCGAGTTGCGGCGGCGGATCGGCTACGTGCTCCAGGAGATCGGGCTCTTTCCGCACCTGACCGTGGCCGAGAATATCGCGGTGGTGCCCAGACTGCTCGGATGGGACGCGGATCGCACCGCCGCGCGCGTCATCGAGATGCTGACGCTGGTCGGGTTGCCGCCCGACACCTACAGCCGCCGCAGCGCGCTCGAACTATCCGGGGGCCAGAGGCAGCGGGTTGGCGTGGCGCGCGCGCTTGCCGCCGACCCGCCGATTCTGCTCATGGACGAGCCGTTCGGGGCGCTCGATCCGGTGACCCGGGCCGAGCTGCATCGCGAGTTCCGCCGAATCCAGGCCGAGGTCCGCAAGACCGTGGTGATCGTCACGCACGACGTGGCGGAGGCGTTCGCGCTCGCCGGCCGCGTCGGCGTCCTGGACGACGGCGTCATTGCGCAGCTGGCTGCGCCTCGCGAGCTGGCGCGCTCGACCGATCCGCGGGTCCGCCCGCTGCTGGAGCCGCTGCTCGAAGCGCGCGCGTTCATGCCATGAAGCTGTTTGCCTTTCTGGCCGATCACCGCCCCGAATTCCTCGCCCTGCTCCTCCAGCACATCGTTCTGGTTGGCGTGTCGACCGGCGCAGCGATCGCCATCGGCATCCCGGTCGGGGTGCTGGCGGCGCGGCGGCCACGAATCGGGGCGCCGGTCGTGTGGCTCGCCAACGTGGTGCAGACGATTCCCAGCCTGGCGATGTTCGGATTCCTGCTGCCGCTGCCGTTCGTCGGGGGGCTCGGCGCGCGGGTGGCGATCGTCGTGCTGGTGCTCTACGCCCTCTTGCCGATTATCAGGACCACCGTCGCGGGGGTGCGAGGGGTGGACCGGGTGCTCGTCGAGGCCGGCACCGCGCTGGGGATGACGCCGCGGCAGCTGCTGTGGCGGGTGGAACTGCCGTTGGCGATGCCCTCGATGGTGGCCGGGATACGCGTTGCCGCGGTCATCGGCGTCGGGACGGCCACCATTGCCGCGGCCGTCGGCGCGGGCGGCCTCGGTGAATATATCTTCCGCGGGCTCTCGATGGTCGAGCCGACGGTGATCCTCGCGGGCGCAGTGCCGGCGGCCGTCCTCGCCCTCACCGTGGACGGCGCCCTGCTGCTCGCCGAGCGGGCGCTGCGCGGCGGCGGGCGCTGGCGGCGGGCGGCGCTCGCGGCGGCGGGCATGGTGGTGATCGCCGTCGCCGGCATCGGCCTGGTCGCGGCGCGCGGCGGTGAGCCGCGCGACGAGGTCATCCGCGTCGGCTCGAAGAATTTCACCGAGCAGATCGTACTCGGCGAACTGATCGCGCAGCAGCTCGAGCGGGCGACCGGCCTGAAGGTGGAGCGTCGTCTCAATCTCGGCGGCACGTTCATCTGCGACCGCGCCCTGCGATCCGGCGACATCGACGTCTACGTCGAATACACCGGCACCGCCGATACGGCTGTGTTCAAGAACCCCGTGCAGACCGACCCGGCGCAGGTGCTCGAACGCGTTCGGCAGCGCTACGCCGACGGCGGCTTGACGGTGATGCCCCCGCTTGGCTTCGAGAACACGTTCGCCATCCTGGTCCGCGGCGACGACGCGAGGCGGCTCGGACTGAGGACGATCGAGGACGTTGCGCCTCACGCGGCCTTGTGGCGGGCCGGCTTCGGGTTCGAGTTCCTGCAGCGCGCGGATGGTTATCCAGGACTGTCCCAGAAGTACGGACTGCGGTTCGCCGGTGAACCCCGGGCGATGGACCTCTCTCTCATCTACCCGGCCCTGGCGCAGCGGCAG
>JBKJRJ010000539.1:0-3634 GCA_046594705.1 Vicinamibacterales bacterium | reverse complement strand
TGGTGAGCTGCTGGCGATAAAAGGCCACGGCGCCGGCGCGCCACAGCCGGATGTCGGCGCGTTCTTCCTTGAGGATCGGGTAGGCGTGGTAGAAGCCGTTGAACTGCTGCGCGAGCGCGAAGGCGTACTTGGCCACCACCGACAGCTCCAGGGTGCGGATCGCCTGGTCGACCACCTCGTCGAGTCGAGCCGCTTCCAGCACCAGCCCCCACAGCTCGTCGGAATCCTCGCTGCCGTCAGCGATCCCGTCCGTGGCGATCGCCGGCAGTGCGGCGAGCACGGCCGTCGCGTTGAGCCCTTCGCGCTCCTGCAGCTTGGCGAAAATGTTGTTCGCCCGGACCACGGCGTACTGCAGGTACGGCCCGCTTTCACCTTCGAAGCTCAGGGCCTCGTCGATGTCGAATGCGATCACCTTGCCGCGCGAGAATTTGACCATGAAGTAGCGCACGGCGGCGACCGCGATCATCTCGGCGGTGCGCCGGACCTCGTCCGCGCTCAGCTCGGCGTTGCGTCGGGCCACTTCTCCCGAGGCCTTATCGGTCAGCCGATCGAGCAGATCGTCCGCCTTGACGCCCAGACCCTTGCGGCCTGAGACCTCGACGAACGGCTTGCCGGTGTCTTCGATCGACTCGTAGCCCAGCTCGCGGGCCGTGTTGTGGGTCAGCGCCACCATCTCGTAGGAGTAGTGGACCGACTGTCGGGCCTGGGCCTCGAAGCCGAGCGCGGCAAGCGCCTGTTTGAGCAGCTTCTGGAGGTAGGCCTGCCGCGTGTCGATGACGTTGCAGACCATCGTGGCCCGGCCGAACCCGGGATGCTCACCGGCCGCCGTGGCCGAATCCGAAGAGGTGGACCACAACGGCGGGGACGCAGACGGATCGAAGACGCGGTAGTGGAAATCCCGTCCCAGCAGGCCGAACTTCCAGAGCTGCAGCGCCATATCCTTGCCCACGTAGGTGACCGTGCCGTCGGAACGCACGATGACCTTTTCCCGCTGCTCGGGATTGTCGGAAGTCTCGGCGTGTTCACCGTGATCGGGGCTCGCCGGGACCGCCGGCGCGTCTTCGTCGATCTTCATCACCCAGCAGCCCTTGAGCTTGCCCTCGGTCTGCAGGAAGACTTCGCCGGTCTTCTTCAGGTAGTCGAACGCATGCGCCCAGAACTGCATGCGCAGGATGTCGCCTTCCCAGGTCAGCAGGTCGTAGCCGATGTTCATCCGCCGCATCGTCTTCAGATGCGCGCGAACGATACGCTCGGCGATGAACGCCGCCATCGCGGCCGTGTCGTTGCCGCCGTGCTCGATGTCGTGCAGGGCGGCGGTGCGAATCTTCAGGCGGGGCTTGGCCGGGTCGCTGTCCGCCCCGTACCAGTCGGTCACCCGCGCGTAGAGGTCCCAGCAGTAGTAGTCGAACCGGGTGGACTCGGCAATCGCGCGGACGTCGGCGAGCGTCTTCTGCTCGAGCTGGCGGAAGCCGACGACGACGTCGGCCACCTGGACACCGGTGTCGTCGATGTAATTCTGGATCTCGACGTCACGGCCCGCGAAGCGGAGGAGACGCCCGAAGGCGTCCCCAAGGGCTGCGTTGCGCAGGTGCCCGATGTGCGCGGCCTTGTTGGGATTGATGGCGGTGTGCTCGACGATGGTCTTGTCGGCGGCCGCGCCGGCGGCGTGGGTTGTGGTCGTCCCGCCCGCCCAGCGCTGCATCCAGTGGGCGCGATCGAGGAAGAGATTGAGGTAGCCGTTGGGAGCGGCCTCGACGCGGGCGATCCCGTCGATCGGCTCGAGCGCGGCGGCCAGCTCCTGGGCGATGGCGCGGGGCGCCTTCCGCAGGCGGCGGGCCAGGGCAAAGGCGACGGGGATCGCGATGTCGCCAAGCGCGCGGCGCGGGGGCGTTTCGAGCGCCATCTCGGCAATCGCCGGATCGTCCGTCGGGAGGCCGTAGACGCGGGCGACGGTGGCGGCGACGCGGGAGCGAACGAGCTGGTGGACAGGCAGAATCACAAATTATTCCGTGATACGATCTTCGGACGGTTTCTCATTCAGTTCAACCCAGCCTCGAGCGCGCGCGTGATCATGCGGCGTGTTGACGTTTTCGAACAGCCGGCCCTCGTCGTAGGGCGCGAGCGCGTCCGGCCCCAGCTCATGGACCCGGAGGTCCGCCAGCAGGCCGGCGACCCTCAGATCGCCCCGCTCGAGGCGCGCGAGCGCGGCGCCGGCGCAGTGCCGGCGGTAGAGCGCGCACAACGGTTCGATGCCCCGGGCCGAACGCGGCACCACCGCATCAACCTCCTGAGGCCCGCGGCTCTCAGCCACCAGGCGCTCGAGGAGTGCCGTCGAGACGAACGGCAGATCGCAGGCCAGGATCAGCACGCGGTCGTGCCGGGCGTCGAGCAGGGCGGAATAGAGCCCGCCCAGCGCCCCCGCGCCGGCGATCGCATCGGCGATGACGGGGATCCGCAGGGCGGCATAGCGGCCGGGATCGTTGGCCACGATCCGGATGTCGTCCGTGATCGAGGCCAGCGCCGCGAGCTGGCGATCGATGATGCGCGCGTCGCCCACGACCAGCGCGCTCTTGTCGGCGCCGCCGAGCCGCCGCGCCAGGCCGCCCGCCAGAATCGCCGCCGACACACCCGTCTCCACGCTCTACCGTACCACGCACGCACCCCATGAGTGAATCCAGAATCGGCCGCGTGCTCGTCGCCAGCCTTCACCAGGCCATCGCGGATCTGCTGCCGACGCGGCTCGAGTTCTACGAGAACTGGCTCAACGTTGCAGGCCTGCGCGAAGGCACGATCGGCCTGGCGCCGCTCACCGCCGTCCTCAGCTTCCTGCGCACCGAGGGGCACGCCTACCACCTGATCATGTCGCGCGCCGGCGACTACGCCGCGGCGTGGACGTTCGAGACGGTGCCGACGATCAAGATCCGCATCATCCGCACGCTGCCCGCGGCGCTGCGCGCGCGCGCGGCACTGGCGACGGCCCGGGCGCTGGTGAGGGCGACCTATCCGGGATCGCGCGCCATCACCACGATGACGCGCGGCGTCGTCTCGGTCGATATCCGGGGCTCGCTCTTCTGCGAGGTGCGTGAAGCGTCCGGCGAGCCGCTGTGCGGGTTCTATGCCTCGGCGATCGCGCGCGTGCTGCAGTTGTTCGACGTGTCCGCGTCGGCGCAGGTCCACGAGTGCCGCGCGTCCGGCGCGCGGCGTGGCTGCGTCGTGGCCGTCACCCTGACGGGCCGCGCCGACGACCCGGCGGTGGCGGCATGAACGCCGCCGTGCTCGGCGCCGTTCTGCTGCTGGTCGCGCCGGCGCCGATGGTGTCGAAGGCGCACGCGCGGTTCTCGTCGCCAGCGGCTGGCGCCGCGGCGAGACCTCTGCCCCCGACCCCGGCGGCGCGCATCCTGGTGGTCCCCTTCGAGACGCCACGCCGTGACGGGCGGACCTACTGGCTGGGCGAGGCGGTCGCGGTCCTCATGGCGGACGAGGTGAACGCGCGGGGGTTGGGGGCCATCACCCGCCCGTCGCGCGAGCGCGCCTACGCCCAGCTCCACCTGCCGCCCAACGCGGTCCTCAGCCGCGCGACCGTGATCAAGGTGGGGGAGATCGTCGGCGCCGCGCAGGTCATCGTTGGAGAGGT
>JBKJRJ010000084.1:0-3917 GCA_046594705.1 Vicinamibacterales bacterium | reverse complement strand
ATCACTTCGTGATTGGACGGGTCGACCGGATCTCTCCTGAAGCCCCCGTGCCGGTGGTGCAGTTCGACCATGAAAGCTACCGCCTGGGGGGCGCCGCGAACGTGGCGCACAACGTCGCCGCGCTCGGCGGCAGCGTCGAGATTGCCGGCGTGGTGGGAAACGACGCCGAGGGGACCCGGCTGCTGGCCGACCTGCGGCGGGTCGGCATCGGCACCTCGGCGGTGGTGGTCGACCGCGACCGCTGCACGACGCGCAAGCTGCGGGTGGTGACGACGAGGAATCAGCAGGTCGCGCGCATCGACTACGAGTGCGACCGCGCCGTCGAGGGGGAGATCGAATCGGCTCTCGCGAGCAAGATCCGGGAGGCCGCCTCCCGCGCCGACGTCGTGCTGGTGTCCGACTATCAGAAGGGCGCGGTCACCGCGGCGACCGCGCAGGCGGCCATCTCGGCGGCGGCGGCGCGCGGCGTGCCCTCGCTCGTCGATCCGAAGGTCCCCCACATCGACCTCTACGCCGGCGCCTCGCTGGTGACGCCGAACCACCACGAGGCCGCGGCGGTCACCCTGCAGCGCATCCGCAACGCCGGGGAGGCGCGATCGGCGGCGCAGCGCTTCCGCGAGCTTGCCCGATGCGAGAGTGTGCTCATCACCCGCGGCGAACACGGGATGTGGCTGCTGGGTCCCGACGGAGAATTCGACCTGCCGGCGGAAGCACGCGAGGTGTCGGATGTGACGGGCGCCGGCGACACCGTCATCGCCGCGATGGCGCTGGGGCTGGCGGGGGGAGGATCGCTGCGCGATGCGGCGCGGCTGGCCAATCGCGCCGCCGGCCTCGCGGTGGCCCGCTTCGGACCGGTGGCGATCACCGCCGATGAGCTCGACGCGGCTCTCTAAGGGCTCGGGTCGCAGACGCCTGTAGTTAGTGACGCGATCGCCGCTGTCTAACACAATCCACAGAGACGACCACGACCTCTTCGTGTCTTGGTGCCTTGGTGTCTTCGAGATCCTGACGTTGAGCAATGGGCTCGTCGCCGGTCGCGAGCCCGGCTAATCGCCGCCCCGTTTGCGCAGCCACGCTGCCAATTTGTCCGCGGGCGACTGCCGTACTTCCACCGGCAACTCGATCGGCGACTCACGGTAGCGCTCAGCGGCTTCCTTCACCGACAGCCCTTCGATGAACGAGTCGGCCAGGCGGCGCGCGATCTCGGCGTCGTAGCCCGGCTTGTTGCCCCAGTAGTGGCTGAACCACTCCTCCGCGGGCTGCAGCCGGCCGGTGCGGCCGAGCACGATCCCCGCCACGAGCTGTTCGGTCGCGAAGTGCCGAATGCCCGCCGCCGCCAGCCGGTCGTAGGTTTCCAGCGCTTCGTCGAGCAGGCCGCGATCCGCCGCCGGAATTCCCAGCACGCCCGAGTTCCACATCGAGTCGTCCGCGCGGAGGTGATGGCCGCGCAGCGACGCCCACAGTTTCCGGTTGCCGCGGCGGCGGCTCTGCGACAACACGTACTCGTGCTTGTGCATGAAGAGGACGCCGGCGCGGAGCGCGGCGACAAAGCTGTCGAGAGGCGCCCGCGCCAGGACGTCGGCGTCGAGCAGCACGGTGGCGCCGCGGCACGGGATGGCGGTGGCGCGAATCAGTTCCAGTTTCTGCCGCATCGAGAACGGCTGCGGCCCGCGCCACGCCTCGAGGCGCGCGGCATCCAGGTACTCGATTTCCACCCGCGTGCCGAACCAGACGTAGCACTCCGGCCGATCCGTGGCGACCACCAGCTCGTAGGGCGCCGGCGCGTGTGCCACCAGCGACAGCAGCAGCATCAGCGACTGCCGGTAGACGCCGGCGGCCTCACCGTAGGCCAGCGTCACGTAGCGGACAGGCGTCGGCTCGGGGCTCATGCGGGCTCAGGGCTCGGGGCACTGGTTGGTGATGAGCAACAGCTCGGGCAGCGGCTGGCGCGCGAGGACCTGCCGCAGCTTCACTTCGAAGGTGGGGCGCCGATCGATGATGCACGAACGGCTCGCGAGTTGCGGCGCGAGGCCCGCGTAGTCGCCGGCCGACAGCACGGCGTAGACTCGTCGCTCCGACAGCATCGCCCCCACAAACGGCGGCTCGTCGACATACTGGTCCACGTGGCGGCGCAGGTAGTAGACCATGCTGGGAAGCGACACTTGGTAGTGTGCGACCACATCGCCGGGCTTCAGCCGATCCTGCAGCACCCGGCTGAAGTGCGGCACGGGCTTGTAGCGCTCGAACTCGGGCAGGACGCGGACGACGAAGGCCCAGTTGACGGCGACCACCGCCGCGATCAGTGACAGCGCCGCCGCCGAGGGCTTGCGCGCAACGCCCAGCGCCAGCGTGACGACACCTCCAGCAAGACCGATGGAACCGACGATCAGCGCGGCGTCGAGCGCGTAGACTCGACCGGCCGTCTCGAACAGATAGAGCACGGCGGCCCCTGCGATCCCCAGCAGCGCGCCGCCGATCGCCAGCGTCAGGCTCACGCCGCGCTCCCAACGGGCGTCCGACAGGCCGCGCTGGATCGTGAGGCCGCCGAGGGCCGCGACCGCGGCGACGATCGGGAAGATGTAGAGGTCCTGCTTCCCCGCCGACAGCGAGAAGAAGCCGACGATCGCGACGATCCAGCACCACAGCAGCGTCTCGATCCGGGTCCGCGTTTTCCACGCCGCCACCGCGGCGCAGGGCAGCAGCAGCGACCACGGAAACGAGTCGCTCAGCACAATCGGCAGGTAGAACCCGAAGCCGCGCTGCTGCCGGACGCCCGCGCCGGACAGGAACCGGTCCACGTTCTCACCCACCAGAAACGACCGGATGTAGGTCCAGCCGTGCTCGTGGTAGAGCGCGGCGTACCAGGGAATCACGATCACGGCGAGAATGAGGACCCCGGCGGGAATCATCATCCCGGTGATCCGCTTCAGGTCACGCGTGACGGCGAGGTAGAGGGTGAACGCCAGCGCGGGCAGCGCAATCGCCACGGGCCCCTTGGTCAGCACGCCGAGGCCGATCGCCACGTACATCAGCAGGAGGAACTGCCGCCGCCGCTCCGGGTAGCGCTCGCTGAGCGCAAACATGACCAGCGTCAACGACATGAACACGGTGATCCAGATATCGATGAAGATTCGGCGCGCGAACATCACCAGACGAGGGTCCGCCGCGAGACCGGCGGCCGCCCACAAGCCGGCTGCGGTGCGTGCCTCGCGCCGCGACTCACCAGCGATCGCCACCGTCGCGAGCAGCCAGGCGCACGCGATGATGATCATGGCGCCGAGCGCGATGACCAGCCGCTGCACCGTCACCGACACGCCAAACACCTGGTAGAAGCCCGCCACGATCCAGTAACTGAGGACGGGCTTGTTGAACCGCGGCAGGTAGTTGAACGTCGGGTTGAGGAAGTCGTTGGCCTCGAGCATCTCGCGCGGCGTTTCCACGTAGAACGCCTCGTTGGCGTCCCAGATCGCGGTGTTTCCGAGCGCCACGAAATACACTCCGGCCGCCAGGACGAAGAGTGCAATGAGCGCGTATCGTTTAATGCCTGAAATGGCGGCGCCCCGTGAAGACCATGGCCAGACCGCGCTCGTCGGCGGCGGCGATTACTTCGGCGTCCCGGACCGAGCCGCCCGGCTGCACGACCGCGGTCGCGCCGGCATCCGCGACGGCGTCGAGACCATCCCGGAAAGGAAAGAACGCATCTGATGCCACGACACTGCCCTGCAGCGAGCCCGCCGCCGACTTCATAACCGCCACCTTCACCGAATCGACGCGGCTCATCTGCCCCGCGCCGACCGCCAGCGTGCGGTCCGCCCCGGTGAACACGATCGTGTTCGACTTCACGTGGGCACAGACGCGCCACGCGAATCTCAGCGCGGTCCACTCCTCCGCCGTCGGCTGGCGTTTGGTGACGACCC
>JBKJRJ010000029.1:0-2761 GCA_046594705.1 Vicinamibacterales bacterium | reverse complement strand
GTGAACGCGTCAGCCTCCAGGGAGTGGCCGACCTACGGTCACGATGCCGGCGGACTGCGGTTCTCGCCGCTCACCCAAATCACTCCGGCGAACGTGAGCCAGCTCCAGGCCGCGTGGGTCTATCACATGAAGCCCGTTGCGACGACCGGGCGCTTCGCGTCGAGCGAGGTCACACCGCTCGTCGTCAACGGGATGATGTACATCGCGACGCCGTATTACCGCGTCGTGGCGGTCGATTCGACCACCGGCAAGGAGATCTGGGGGTATCGACTCCCGTCCGGAAACCCCTCGACCCGCGGCGTCGAATACTGGCCCGGCGACGCGCAGACCCCGCCGCAGATCGTGTTCGGTTCGAGCGACGGCAAGCTGTACTCGCTCGACGCGAAGAGCGGAACGCCCAACGCGGCCTTCGGCAGCCAGGGCGTGGTCAACCTCGATACGCCCGAAATTCTGCAGGGGCTGCCCGGCAGCAATGGTCTGAGCTCTCCCCCGATCGTCTACCGGCACCTCGTCATCACCGGCGGCAAGACCCAGGAGAACCCTCCCCAGGGGCCCGCAGGCGACGTGCGTGCCTGGGACATGCACACCGGCAAGTTGGTGTGGACGTTCCGGTCGGTCCCCCGCGCCGGCGAACGATACAACGACACCTGGGCCGGCGACAGCTGGAAGAACCGGACCGGCGTGAACGTCTGGGGCTTCATGACAGTCGACGTTCCTCGCGGCATCGTCTACCTGCCGTTCGGCGCGCCGTCGGTCGACCAGTACGGCGGGGATCGCGAGGGAGACAACCTGTTCAGCAGCAGCATCGTGGCGGCCGATGCGAATACCGGGAGATACCTGTGGCACTTCCAGGTGGTCCACCACGACATCTGGGATGGCGACCTCGCGGCTGCCCCGGTACTGGTGGACGTGAAGCGGGACAACACGACGATTCCCGCCGTAGCCGTGATCAACAAGCTGGGGTTACTGTTCCTGCTCGACCGGGTGACCGGCAAGCCGGTCTACGGGGTCGAGGAACGGCCGGTGCCGCCAAGCGACGTGCCGCACGAGCGAGCCGCGAAAACGCAGCCGTTCCCGCTCAAGCCGGCGCCGCTCTCCCGCCTCAGCATGTCGGCCGCGGAGATTGCGACCGTCACGCCCGAGCTTGAAGCGGCGTGCCGCAAACTCATCGAGGGCATGCAGCTCGGCGGGCCCTACCTCCCGCCCTCGTACAACCGGCTGCGCGTGCAGTTTCCAGGAAACCATGGCGGAGTCAACTGGGGTGGCACGTCGTTCAACCCGCAGCTGGGCTATCTGTTCGTCAGCACGAACGAGCTGGGGCAGGTGACCGGGCTCAGGGATCGGGAACCGGGCGCAGCCGGTTCGGCGCGTGGCGACGGTGTCGGGCATCGGGTGCACCCCGACGGCCCCTATCAGGGCGTGCCCGGGGGCGGACGCTTCAAGGACAACGCCTCGAACATGATGTGCCAGCAGCCGCCGTGGGGACAGTTGACCGCGGTCGACGTCAATACGGGCGAGTTCGCGTGGCGGGTCCCGCTCGGGATCACCGAGAGCCTGCCGCCGGAGAAGCAGAAGACGGGCCGTCCGGGCAACGGCGGCACGATCGCGACCGCCGGCGGACTCGTTTTCGTCGGCGCCACCGACGACAGCCGGTTCCGCGCGTTCGACGCGAAGACGGGCCAGGAGCTGTGGAGCGTCACTCTCCCCGGCGCTGCGCAAGCGACGCCGATGACGTATGAGGGTCGCGACGGCAAACAATACGTCGTGATCGCCGCCACCGGCGGCGGCTTCTTCGGCAACCCAGTGACCGGCGACAGCCTGATGGCCTTCACGCTGGGCGGGTCACGATGACAGCGGCGGCTGGCGTTATCCTCCGCCTGCGCGCAGGAACGCGATCAGGTCCGCGACGTCGCGCGCGGTGAGACCCAGCGTCGCCGGACTGGTCATCAACGATTCCGTCATGCGCCGCCGCTCGGCGACGCGCTTGGCGGGAATGATCTGGGTGATGCCGCCCTGGCTCCGCATCATCAGCGGATCGCCCTGCTTGATCAGAATCCCCTGGATCGTCAGGCCGTCGGTCGTCCGCAGCTCGGTGCCGTCGTAGCCCTGGGCGATCTCGGCGCTCGGCCTGACGATCGCCCTGGCGATCACTTCGGCCGACTTGCCGCGCCCCCAGCCGTCCAGCGCCGGCCCGACGTCGACGCCGGTGCCGCCGATCGCGTGGCACATGAGGCAGCGCGTGATCACGTCTTTGCCGCGTGCGGCGTCGCCGGCCGTCGCGACGATCTCCTCGATCGCGAGCTCGGGCGTGTTCGCCGGCGGCCGGGGCACCACCACCTCTTCGAGCTTGATGGTGTCCGGGTCGTAGATGCCGGTCATCTTCAACGCCGTGGGCAGGTTGTGGTTGGCCCAGGTGTTGGACATCCGGTTGAGCAGCCACCACGTCGCCAGCTCGCCGAGCGGGCCTTTTTCTGGCGCGATTTTCAGCATGGCGTCCGCCGCCGGGGCCTCGTCGACGAAGGCGAGCGCGTCGGTTGCCATGCGGCGGTCGGCCATCGAGAGCTTGGACGAGCGCGCCCGGGCCGCGAACGCCGGCACCGCCGCCGGCGCATGGAGGCGCCACGCCATCCAGGTAAACGTCTTGGGCCACGCCACCGGATCGGCCGGCACGCCAGGCTCGCGCCGCAGCCGGTCGTAGAGCGCAGGTTCCTTGCCGGTCGCACCCGTACCCAACGCTTCCAGGTAGCTGCGATCCTGCCCG
>JBKJRJ010000423.1:0-4304 GCA_046594705.1 Vicinamibacterales bacterium | reverse complement strand
GGGGTCATGACCGACGACGACCTGGCGGGGTATCACGGCCGGATCGAAGAGCCGGCATCCGCCCCCTATCGCGGCTACACCGTCTACAAGGCGGGCTTCTGGAACCAGGGGCCCGTGCTGCTGCAGACGCTGCGGCTGCTCGAAGGGTTCGACCTGGCGGCCATGGGCGCGGGCTCCGCCGACGCTCTGCACACCACCGTGGAGGCGATCAAGCTGGCGTATGCCGACCGGGATCGGTATTACGGCGATCCGGACTTCGTCCGTGTCCCGGGCGACATGCTGCTGTCAGCACCCTACGCCGCCCTCCGCCGCGGGCTGATCGATCCGAAACGGGCGAGCATGCTGCAGCGACCGGGCGATCCGGCGCGCGGGAGCGCGCTGCTCGAGCAGCCGTCACAGGGGCCGCGCTCGACCCGCCCTTCGCGCGAGCACGGCGACACCACATCGATCCAGGTCGCCGACGCGGCGGGCAACCTGTTCTCGGCGACGCCGAGTTCAGGCTGGATGCTGGGGGGCGCCTTCGTCGCCGGCGCCACCGGAGTACCGATGAGCAACCGCATGCAGGCCTTCAGCCTCGACGCCGCCAGTCCCAACATCCTGGCCGGCGGCAAGCGGCCGCGGACGACGCTGACGCCGACCGTGGTGCTGAAAGACGGCCGGCCGTTCCTCGCGCTCGGCACCCCCGGCGGCGACAGCCAGGACCAGCAAATCCTCCTGGTGCTGCTCAACATCGTCGATTTCGGCATGGAGGTGCAGGCCGCCATCGAGGCGCCGCGGGTCAACTCCCTGCATCCCATGAGCTCGTTCGACAATCATCGCGCCTCGCCCGGAGTGCTCGAAGCGGAAACCTCGCTCGGCCCCGCGGTCCTCGCGGAGCTCACGGCGCGCGGCCATCAAGTCGTCACCCGGCCGCCGTTCGGCATCTCGACCGGTATTGTGGCCGCGGGGATCGATCCGGTGTCGGGAGGGCTGCGCGGCGGCGCCGATCTGCGCCGCGAGCGCGCCATCATCGCATGGTGAGCACGTGATTTCCTATAGCAAGCACACGCTGGACAACGGCCTCGACGTCCTGATCCACGAGGACCACGCGCTGCCGATCGTGGCGGTCAACGTCTGGTATCACGTCGGTTCCAAGAACGAAGTGCCTGGACGCACCGGGTTCGCGCACCTCTTCGAGCACCTCATGTTCGAGGGATCGCAGCACTACGACCGCGGCTACTTCCACCCGCTGCAGGAGGCGGGCGCGGCGCTCAACGGGTCCACCAACGCGGACCGTACCAACTACTGGGAGGTCGTGCCCGCCAATGCGCTCGACCTCGCGCTGTGGATGGAGTCGGACCGCATGGGATACCTGCTCCCGGCGCTGACCGACGCCAAGTTCTCCAACCAGCGCGACGTCGTGCTGAACGAGCGCCGCCAGAATTACGAGAACCGCCCCTATGGCCTCGCCGGGTCGGCCATCGTGTCAGCCTTGTATCCGCCGGATCATCCCTATCACTGGCTGACGATCGGTGAAGCGGCGGACATCCGCGCCGCCCATATCGACGACGTCCGCGCCTTCTTCGAGCGCTACTACCAGCCGTCGAACGCGTCGCTGGCCCTGGCCGGCGACATCGATGCCGAGACCGGCATCGCATTGGCGGAACGCTATTTCGCCGAGATCCCTGGTGGCGGGAAGCCCGGAGAGGTCGAGGCGACGAGGCCCGACGCTCCCACCGAGGACATCCGGCTGGTGCTGGAGGATCGGGTCGAACTGCCGCGGGTCTACCTCGCCTGGCATTCGCCGGGGCTGTTCGCGGACGGCGACGCCGAGCTCGACCTGGTCGGCGAGGTGCTGTCGAGCGGCAAGACCTCGCGCCTGTATCGCGCGCTGGTCTACGAGCAGCGGATCGCGACCGAGGTCGCGGCCTCGCAGAACTCGCGCGAGCTCGGGAGCTTCTTCCAGATCGTCGCGACCGCGGCCCCGGGCCGGACGCTGGCGGAAGTGGAGCGGGCGATCGCAAAAGAGCTGGCGGGTCTGATCGAGCGAGGCCCGACGGCCGCCGAGCTCGAACGGTGCCTGGCCCAGGCCGAAGCGCACTTTCTCTTTCGGCTGCAGACGGTCGGCGGTTTCGGCGGGAAATCCGACCAGTTGAACGCCTACAACACGTTCCTCGGCGATCCGGGCTACTTCGCCAGGGATTTGCAGCGATACCGCACCGCCACGAGTGCGCAACTGCGTGACGCCGCGGCCAAATGGCTGAAGCCCGATCGCCGGGTGGTGCTGAGCGTCGTCCCGCGCGGCCGCGTCGCCCTGGCGCTCGCCGGCTCACAACCGGTGGCGGTCTCGTGACGAGGGCCGATCGCAGCAGGCTCCCGGACATCGGCCCGGAGCGTTCGTTCACCTTTCCCGCGATCCGCCGCGCCACTCTTGCCAATGGGCTGCGGGTCTGGACGGTCGAACACCGCCAGGTGCCGCTGGTGTCGGTGCTGGCCCTCGTGCCGGTGGGGGCGTCCTCCGATCCGCCCGACCGTCCGGGGCTCGCCGCGATCACCGGCGACATGCTCGACGAGGGATGCGGCGACCGTTCGGCGCTCGACGTCCACGAAGCGCTCGGCCGCATCGGCGCCCAGCTCGACATCGACGTCGGCCACGACGCGACGGTGGTCGGCATGACGACGCTGGAACGCTATCTCGATAGCGGCCTCGAGCTCATGCGCGACATGCTGATCCGCCCCCGCTGCGAGCAGCGTGAGTTCGATCGCGTGCGCGACCTGCGGCTGAACCGGCTGCTGCAGTTGAAGGACATGCCGCCCGCGCTCGCGGACCGCGCGTTCACCCAGCTGCTCTATCGCCACCATCCCTACGGCCACCTGCCGATCGGAACCGAAGGCGCCTTGCGATCGCTGATGATCCGGGACATCACCAGCTTTCACCGCCGTGCCTTCATCCCGTCCCGCACGACGGTGATCGCCGTGGGCGACGCGTCACACCAGGCGCTGCTCGCTGCCGTGCAGCGGGCGTTCGACGACTGGACGCTCGAACCGGGTGAGCCGATTGCCGATCCCGCAGCCTTTCCGGTCCCTGCGGCGCCGCCGACCCGCCTGGCCGTGGTGCATCGCGCCGGCTCGGCGCAATCGGAGTTGCGCATCGGGCACGTCGCCCTGGCCCGAAGCAGCCCCGACTATCACGGCGCCCTGGTCGCCAACATGATCCTCGGCGGGCAGTTCGTCAGCCGCATCAACATGAACCTGCGCGAAGACAAGGGCTATACCTACGGCGCGCGCACCTCGTTCGAGTTCCGCCGCGCGCCCGGTCCGTTCGTCCTCCACGCCAGCGTGCAGCACGACGCCACCGCTGACGCGCTGCGCGAGGCGCTGTCCGAGATCCGCGCCATCCGCGGCGAGCGGCCGATCACCAGGAACGAGCTCGAGCTCGGGCGCGCGTCGCTGACGCGCGGCTACCCGCGCAGCTTCGAAACCGCCGACCAGGTCGCGCGCGGCGCCGCCCAGCTCGCGCTCTACGGGCTGCCGGACGATTACTTCACCGCCTTCGTCCCGACCATGCTCGCCCTGGACGAGCACCAGGTCACGGCGATCGCCGCCAGGCACATCGACCCCTCCCGTCTGCTGACCGTCGTGGTCGGCGATCGCGACAAGCTCATGCCGTCACTGCAAGCGCTGGACCTCGGCGAAGTGGACGACGTCAGCGGGGTTTAGGAGAACTGCAGAATGTAGATTGCAGACTGCAGATTGGAGCTTGCAGATTGGAGCTTGGGGCCGGTAACGGGCTACAGGTATTTGATGATGCCCTGCAGCGCGTCGTAGAGGGCGCCGGCAAGGGCCTTGACGATCGGGGAGACGTCGCCCTGCGTGGCGGCGTCGACCGCTGTGGCAGTGGTGACCGGATCAGAGATGGCCAGCCACAACGCCGCGGCCGAGAGGACGGCGACAAAGACGCCGACCACGCCGACAAGGCTGAGGCTGAACCGGGTGGAAGTCATATGCGAACGGCCCAGTTTACAACCCGGGCCGTTCATTCTGCCACTTGGACGAAATAGGGCCGCCGCCGGTTCCGGGGCTGCAATCCGTCAATCTCCATTCTTCAATCTGCACTCTGCAATGTAGGCTACCGACCACCGGCCAGTGCCTTGTTCAGGAACCGGCAGAGCGTGAGCCCGTCCAGCCATTTGAAGGGGGTGACGCCGGTGCTGTAGTGGCCGCAGGGCAGCACCAGCAGCTGGTGCTCCACGCCGGCGCCGCGGAAGGCGTTGACCAGCTTGCGTGACAGGTCTACCGGGAAGGTCAGATCGTAGAGCGCATAC
>JBKJRJ010000391.1:0-3703 GCA_046594705.1 Vicinamibacterales bacterium | reverse complement strand
GTGCTGCTGGCGGCGGCCGCGGCGCGGACGAGCGCGGTGTTGTTCAGGAGCCGGTGGACTGTCGTGGCGGTGTGCGCCGCGCTGACGCTGCGTCATGCCGTGGCGAAGACCGGCGCCAACACGCTCGAGGGCTATTTTCATCCGAGGCAGCTCGCCTTCGCGCTGGGGATGCTCGCGGTAGCCGCCTTCATGAAGAGGCGGGACTGGCTGGCGCTTCCCCTGATCGCGGGGGCGGCGGCGATTCATCCGACCACGGCGTTGTGGTTCACGGTCTGGCTGGGCGTGGCGTACTGGCTGGCGCGGCCTGAGTGGCGGACGGCCATGACGGCGGTCGCGGTGGCGGTGGCGGCGGCCGGCGCGCTGATGATCGTTCGCGGGCCGCTCGCCGGCCACCTCACGCCGATGGATGCGGCGTGGCTGGCGGTGATCGCGGACCGCGACTACCTCTTCCCCATCGCCTGGCCGCTCAACGTGTGGTTCACCAACCTGATCACCGTGCCGGTGCTGGTGTGGTGCTGGCAGGCGCGGCGCCGCGCCGGGGTCGCCGTGCCACGCGAATCTCCGCTCGTGATCGGGGCGCTAACCCTGGCGGCCGTGTTCTTCTGCTGGCTGCCGTTCAGCGCCGCGCACATCGCCCTCGCGGTCGAGCTGCAGGTGACGCGCGTGTTCTGGATGCTCGACGTGATCGCCACGATTTTCCTGGTCGGCTCGCTGGCGGAAGGGATGGCCGTCCCGCGGGGCGCGCGCGCCGCGCTGGTTGCGGCCGTGATCGTCCTCGTGTCTTTGTCGCGCGGCGTGTTCTCCCTCTTCGTGCAGTTCCCCGATCGGCCGATCTTCGCCATCGACGTGCAGCACGCCGACTGGCGCGCCGCCATGGCGTGGGCGCGGACGACGGCGCCGGGCAGCGGCTGGCTGGCCGATCCGGTGCACGCGGCGCGCTACGGGGCCAGCCTGCGAGCGGCCGGTCAGCGCGACGTGCTGCTCGACCAGATGAAGGATCCCGCGGTCGCGATGTACGATCGGGACGCCGCGCTGGGGGTCGCCGACCGCCAGCGCGCCGTCACGGCGCTCGGCTGGGATACGCCCGACGGCGCCCGCAGCCTGGCTGCGCGCTTCGGCCTCGACTATCTGGTGATCGATCGCGAGCTGGCGCTACCGCTCGCGCACCGCTCGGGATCGCTTTTCATCTATCGCATCCGCTGATGCGCGATTTGGCAGTTGAAGTGACTTCCTTCGTTCCGCGGCGCGGCCTGCGCGGCGGGCACGTGATGACCGTGTTCTGCTGGGCGGCGCGACGGCCGCTGAGCCTGCCGGATCCCGAGGCCCGGCTGTTCCAGGTCACGCCCGACACCCAGGTGCTCGCGCACGGCTACTGGCAGGCGGACCGCCAGCGCCATCCGACCCTGCTGGCCCTGCACGGCCTCGAAGGATCGAGCGCCGCCCATTACATGCGCGGGCTCGCGCACAAGGCGCTGGACGCCGGCTTCAACGCCGTGCTGCTCAACCAGCGCAACTGCGGCGGCACGGAACATCTTGGCCCCGGTTTGTACCATTCGGGCCTCATGGAAGACGCCGCCTTCGTGATCCGCGAGCTGGCGCGGACCGACGGCCTCGAGCGGTTCGTCGCGGCCGGGTATTCGCTCGGCGGCAACCTCGCGCTCCGCCTCGCCGGCAGCCACACGCCCGAGCAGCTGCCCTTCCTCAAGGCCGTGTGCGCCGTGTCGCCAGTGCTCGAGCTCGAGCAGTGCGTGGGCGCTCTGGAGCGTCGATCCAACTACCTCTACCAGTGGAACTTCGTTCGGAACCTCAAGGCGCGGATGCGGCGCAAGAACGCCTGCTTCCCCGGGCAGTTCGACCTCTCCGGGCTGGATCGCATCAGGACCGTGCGCCAGTTCGACGCCGCCTATACCGCTCCGTTTTTTGGTTTCGCGAGCGCCGAGGACTACTACCATCGTGCCGCGGCGCTGCGGGTGATCGATCGCATTCAGATCCCCACCCTGATCGTGGCCGCTGAGGACGACCCGTTCGTCCCGATCGACGCGTTCCACGACCCCAGGCTGACCGCCAACCCGCACATCACGCGGATCGTCACCCGGCATGGCGGACATTGCGGGTTCCGCGGCGAGCCGGACGGCCCGGGCGACGACGGCTACTGGGCGGAAGCACGGATCGTCGAGTTCGCCAGGGCGCACGGCAGGTGATTTAGCATGGGGGGCATGCACTACCTGGTCGGGACGTCCGGTTACAACTACCCGGAATGGCGCGGCAGCTTCTACCCGGAGAAGTTCTCAACCTCGAAGATGCTCGCCTACTATTCCGAGCGCTTCAACAGCGTCGAGGTGAACTACACGTTCTACCGGATCCCCACGACGGCGCTGCTGGACGGCTGGGCCAGGGGGACACCCGAGCACTTCGTCTTCACTCTCAAGGCGCCGCGGCGGATCACGCACGACTCGAAGCTGCAGCACGTCGGCGACCTGACGCAGGCCTTCTGCACGACGGCCGCGACGCTTGGCAGCAAGCTTGGCGTACTCCTGTTTCAGCTGCCGCCCACGTTCAAGCGGGATGACGCCGTCCTCGCGGCGTTCCTCGAGACGCTCCCGGAAGGCACTCGTGCCGCGTTCGAGTTCCGCCACGCCTCATGGCACGACGAAACGGTGTTCGACGCCTTGCGCCGGCGCAACCTCGCCGTGTGCGTGGCCGACAGCGAGAAGATGAGCACGCCGGTCATGGCCACCGCCGATTACACCTACTTCCGGCTGCGCGACGAGGGATATCAGGCCGCCGACATCGCGCGCTGGGCGGACGTCATCCGGTCGCTGCAGGCGCCGCGGGGCGCACACGTCTACTTCAAGCACGAAGAGCAGGGAAAGGGTCCGGAGTTCGCGCAGAAGCTGGTGTCGATGCTGACGAGAAGGTAGAAGGCAGAAGGTAGAAGGCAGAGCATCGCAAATCAAATGGCGCTTCCGCGGTTTGAGTTGGATCGAGCGGTTCGAACGAGGGACGTCAAAATCGCGACAAGCTCGTTGGCCTCAAGCAGCAGCGGCTGGATTTCGTCTTTCAGTTCAGCTTCGGTGGCCGTGAGGATGCGTAGCCAGTAATGCGCCTCGCGGGCCTCCTTCAGCGATCGGACGTTTGACGCGATGAAGTCGTTCTTCGACTGCCCAGCCGTGGCTTCCTCGAGATTCGCCCCTACTGAGGTCGCGGCCCTCATGAGTTGAACCGCCAAGTGCTTCTGAAGCGGTCCCCGCGGCAGCACTTTCCGGCCGAAGATGATGATCCGGCACGCGAAACGAAACACCCGTCCTCTGAGTTCTTCGGCTCCTGACATAGGGACGCTACTTCAGGAGAGATGCCAATGACGCCGCTGCGATTTTGCTGGGTTTTCCAGTTCCCAAATACAAAACGGGACATACGGCACGCCATTCGCGCAACCGCATGCCCCGGTATGGCTGGCAGTTTCTGCCTTCTGCCTTCTGCCTTCTGCCTTCTGCCTTCTGCCTTCTGCCTTCCCGTCTAGAACTTGAGTCCGAAGGCGACGATGTAGGTGCGGCCGCCGTCGAGACCGGGACGGGGACGCGGGTAATCGGTCGTCCTCGTCGGATTGCCGAAATTGGCGCCCTTGGTGTACTCGAGGGGCAGGCCGTTGGCGTCGAGCGGGCCGGTCAGCCGGGCGGTGATCGAGGTGTCCCAGCTGATGGGC
>JBKJRJ010000366.1:0-8062 GCA_046594705.1 Vicinamibacterales bacterium | reverse complement strand
CAGCAGGCGCGCTTCCGGATCTTCGAGGAGCGCATGGAGCAGCAGAAGCTCGAGCTGCTCATGCGCACGCGGCAGAACGCCAGGGCGGCTCAGCGGGAACGGGGGAAGCGTTAGGGCTCGACCCAATTCCCAACTCCCAATTAGCGTCGTCCAACTGTGTAAACTGAGGGCGTGACGATTCCGAGGCCTGCGGCCCGCCTGTTGGGCATCAGCGTGGTGCTGGTCTGCGTGGCCGGGCTCGGGGCCCAGGCCGCGCTGTCGAAGCAGGACGCGACGCGCTTCCAGGGCAAGCTCGCGCTCATTCAGAAGCAGGCCATCACGCCGCGCAAGGGAACCGCCGCGCGCACCACCCAGGTCACCGACGCCGAAGTCAACGCCTACTTCAAATTTCTCGCCGGCAGTCAGGTGCCGGTCGGCATCGTCGATCCGTTGCTGCACGCGGCGGGCGGCGGTCGCGTGACCGGCAAGGCGCTCGTCGATCTCGACGTCGTCCGGACCCAGAAGAAGCGCGGCTGGACCGACCCGCTCGGCTATCTCACGGGACGCCTGCCGGTGGCCGCGGCGGGGAGGCTGACGACGAAGGATGGCGTCGGGCGGTTCGTGCTCGAATCCGCCGACATCTCGGGCGTCACGATCCCCAAGTCGCTCCTGCAGGAGCTCGTCAGCTTTTACTCGCGCACGCCGGAGAACCCGGCTGGCATCAACATGGATGAACCGTTCGCGCTGCCGGCAGGGATTCGCGTGATCACCGTCGGTCAAGGGACCGCGACGATTGTCCAGTGATCCGCTCCAGGGATCGCTCCAGTTCCTGAAAGGCGTCGGTCCGCGGCGCGCCGCCGATCTGCAGCGGGCCGGGATCGTCACCGTCGAAGATCTCCTCTACCGGTTCCCTTCGCGCTACGAAGATCGCGGCCATTTCCAGACCATCGACTCGCTCAAGCCCGGCGTGGAGGCCTCCGTGTCCGCTGAGGTCCTGAGCTGCGGCATCCGCCCGACGCGGCGCCCGCGCTTCAAGATTTTCGAGATGCTGTTGCGCGACGCGACGGGAAGCCTGCGCGCGGTCTGGTTCAACCAGCCCTTTCTCAACGACGTCTTCCACCCGCACCAGCGCCTCATCCTGTTCGGCAAGCTCGAGCTCACCTCGCACGGGCTCCAGATGCAGAGCCCGCAATACGAAGTGCTCACCGAGGAGCCGGTCGAATCGCCCGACGACACCGAGATCCCCGAGGCGGTGGAGGCGCCCGCACCCGCCACCCTGCACACCGGCCGCATCGTCCCCGTCTACGAGAAGACCGGGCAGCTGACGGCGAAGCTGCAGCGCACGCTGGTGCACCAGGCGCTGCAGGCGATGCCCGCGCAGTTGCCGGATCCGCTGCCGCAGGCGGTGCGGGGCCGGCAACAGCTGATCGACCGGCGCGAGGCGCTCGAGCAGGTGCACTTTCCCGACGCCGGCGCGTCGGTGGGGGAGTTGAACGCGTTCCGCTCCCCGGCGCACCGCCGGCTGATCTTCGAAGAGTTCTTCCTCTTCCAGCTGGGCATCGTCCTGCGGCGGCGCCGCGCCGACACTGAACGCAAAGGCCGCGCGGTGGTCGTCACCGACGCCACGCGCGAAGCGGTGCGGCGGATCCTGCCGTTCAAGCTGACCGGCGATCAGAAGACGGTCATCCGGGAGATCGTCACCGACATGCAGCGGCCGCAGCCGATGAATCGCCTGCTGCAGGGAGACGTCGGCTCGGGCAAGACGATCGTCGCATTGATGGCGGCGCTGGTCGCGATGGAGAACGGCCTGCAGGTCGCCTTCATGGCGCCCACCGAGATCCTGGCGGAGCAGCACTTCTTCAACATCCGGCGGCTGCTGGAGCACTCGCGTTTCCGGATCACGCTCCTGACCGGCGGCATGTCGGCGCGAAAGCGCCGGGAAGTGCTGGCGGAACTGTCGGGCGGCTCCCTGCAGCTGGTGATCGGTACGCATGCGCTGGTGCAGGAAGATGTCGCGTTTCGCGAGCTTGGGCTGGTCATCATCGACGAGCAGCACCGCTTCGGCGTGCTGCAGCGCGCCACGCTGCGGGCCAAGGGACTGCATCCTGACGTGCTGGTGATGACCGCCACGCCGATTCCCCGCACGCTGGCGCTGACCACCTATGGCGACCTTGACGTGTCGGTGATGCGCGAGATGCCGCCCGGGCGGCAGCCGATCGCGACCACCGCGCGCCCCGAGTCCCGGCGCGACGAGATCTACGCCTTCGTCCGATCCGAGGTCGCGCAGGGCCGCCAAGCCTACATCATCTATCCGCTGGTCGAGGAATCCGAGAAGGTCGACCTCAAGGCGGCGACCGAGATGGCGGACCACCTGTCGCAGGACGTGTTCCCCGAACTGCGCGTGGGCCTGCTGCACGGCCGGCTCAAGCAGGACGCCAAGGATCGCGTGATGGGCGCGTTCGTCCGAGGCGAGTTCGACCTGCTGGTGTCGACGACGGTGATCGAGGTGGGCGTCGATGTGCCGAACGCGACGGTGATGGTGGTCGAGCACGCCGAGCGCTTCGGTCTCTCGCAGCTTCACCAGCTACGCGGTCGCGTCGGCCGGGGCGCGCACCAGTCGTACTGCGTGCTGCTCTACCAGTATCCGATCACCGAAGACGGCAAGGCGCGACTGAAGGCGCTGACCGACACGACCGACGGGTTCGAGATTGCCGAGCGCGACCTGCAGCTGCGCGGCCCCGGCGACTTCTTCGGCACGCGCCAGTCGGGCCTGCCGACGCTGCGGGTGGGCGATCTGTTGCGCGATCACGCGCTGATGGAAGAGGCGCGCCGCGAAGCCGTCGCCGCGCTCGACGATCCCGCTCAGTCGTCCGCGCTGACGTCGCTCGTCAATACCGGATGGGAGCAGCGCTTCGGCCTGGTGGGGATCGGGTGAGGATTGTCGCCGGCACCCGGCGCGGGCGGCAGCTGAAATCGCCTACCTGGGAGGGACTGCGGCCGACCTCCGATCGGCTGCGCGAGACACTGTTCAACATCCTCGGCCCGATGGTGCGCGGGGCGCGCGTGCTCGACGGCTACGCCGGCACCGGGGCGATCGGCATCGAGGCCTTGAGCCGCGGCGCGGCGCACGTGACGTTCGTCGAGCGGGACCCGCGCGCCGTTACACTGATCGAGACCAACCTGGCCCTGCTTGGCCTTGGCGGCGGCGGGAAACCTGTTATCATCCGCGCAGCATTGGCAGACGCGGTCACCCGGCTCGGCGCGCAGGTATTCGATGTGATCATTCTCGACCCTCCCTACGCTGATGCCGCCGTGGCGGGCGCCCTCGACGCCGCGGCTGCGCTTGCGGCGGCGGGCACGCGGCTGATCGTGGAACACGCGGCCCGCTACGAAGCGCCGGCCGAACACTCGGGACTGCGGCACCGGCGCACGGTGACCGCCGGCGACAGCGCCCTGTCATTTTATGAACGCTGACATCCTCGCCATTTACCCCGGATCCTTCGACCCGTTGACCAACGGGCACGTCGATATCATCCAGCGCGGATCGCGACTGTTCGAGCGCATCATCGTGTCGATCCTGCTCAACGTCGAGAAGTCGCCGCTCTTCACCGTCGCCGAGCGCGTCGAGATTGCTCGCGAGGTGTTCAAGCCGTATCCCAATGTCGAAGTGGACACCTTTGACGGCCTGCTGGTCGAGTACGCCCGGCGCAAGCGGGCCGGCGTCATCGTCCGCGGGCTGCGGGCGATTTCCGATTTCGAGTACGAGATGCAGATGGCGCTGATGAACCGCCACCTCAATCCCGAGGTGGAAACGGTGTTCATGATGCCGGCCGAACCCTACACCTACGTCAGCTCGCGCCTGGTCAAGGAGGTCGTCGCGCTCGGCGGCTCGGTCACCACCCTCGTGCCGGCGCTGGTCGAGGAGCGGCTGCGCGACAAGAAACTGGGACGCGAGACCCTGAGGGCCTAGAGATGAGTCTGTCCGCACGAGCCGGCCGTATCGCTGTGTCGCCGACGATGAAGGTGGCCTCCGACGCCATGAAGCTGAAGGCCCAGGGGGTCGACGTCATCGACTTCGGGGCGGGGGAGCCCGATTTCCCCACGCCGACCCACATCGGCGCCGCCGCCCATCGCGCCATCGACGCCAACTTCACCAAGTACACGAACAATTCCGGGACCGAGGATCTCAAGCGCGCGATCGTCGAGCGCTACAAGATCGACAACGGCGTCGACTATCTGCCGTCGGAAGTCATTTGTTCCGCCGGCGGCAAGCAGGCGCTGTTCAACAGCGTGCTGGCCCTGTTCGGGCCCGGCGACGAAGTCATCACCCACATGCCCGGCTGGCCCACCCTGGTCGAACAGATCAAGCTCGCCGAAGCAACGCCGGTCATCGTCCGGTCCCATGTCGAGGAGGGATTCTCGCTGCGGGCCGATACCCTGATCGCCGCCTTCACGCCGCGCACGCGCGGCATCATCATCAACTCGCCCGACAACCCCACCGGCGCGGTGATGTCAGAGGCCGACCTCGAGACGGTGGCGAAGGAAGCGGCCCGCCGCGGTATCTGGGTCCTGCTTGATCTGTGCTACGACAAGCTGATTTACGATCCCGTGCCGCACAATCTGATCGGTGTGCTCGCACGACACCACCGCGATCACTCCGTGCTGTGCGGCTCCGCGTCGAAGGTCTATGCGATGACCGGGTGGCGCTGCGGCTGGGCAGTCGGTCCGGCCGCGCTGGTCGGCGCCTGCAACGCGATCCAGAGCCATTCGACCTCCAATGTCTGTTCGATCACCCAGAAGGCCGTCGAGGCGGCGCTGCGCGGCCCGCAGGACTGCGTCACCGCCATGCTGGACGAATACCGCACGCGCCGCGACCGGCTGTACGACTGGCTGTCGGCCGATCCGCGAATCGGGCTGCGCAAGCCGGCCGGCGCGTTTTACATGTTCCCGGACGTCAGCGAGTTCCTCTCGCCCGAGGGGTTCCGGACCTCCGCCGATCTCGCCACCGCGCTCCTGAGCGACGTCCACGTGGCGGTCACGCCCGGCGAGGCGTTCGACGCGCCGGGGTTCCTGCGCATCTCGTACGCCACGTCGATGCAGGATCTCGAGCGCGGCTCGACGCGGATCCTCGAATTCCTCGCGACCCGCGCGGGGGCACGTGCTGCTTCAGCCTGAGTTCCTCGCCGCGCTCCGCGCCATCGTCGGCCCGGAGCACGTGCGCGTGGACGACGTCTCCCGCGCCACCTACGGCGCCGACGCGCTGAAGCGCGGCCGGCTCGCTGACGCCGTCGTCCTGGCCGACGGCGCGCAGCAGGTGTCCGCCATCCTGCGCCTCTGCAGCGCGCACAGCGTGCCGCTGGTCCCTCGCGGCGGCGGCACCGGCTATACCGGGGGGGCGGTGCCGATGCACGGTGGCGTGGTGCTCTCGCTCGAGCGCATGAACCGCATTCTCGAGCTCGACGAAGAGAATCTCGTCATCGTCGTCGAGCCCAACGTGATCACAGGAACCATCCAGGACGCGGTCGAGCAGGTCGGGCTGTTCTACCCGCCGGACCCCGCCTCCCTGCGCACGTCGGTCATCGGCGGCAACGTCGCCGAGTGCGCCGGCGGGCCGCGCGCGTTTAAGTACGGCACCACCAAGCAATTCGTGCTCGGGCTCCAGGCCGTGCTGCCCAACGGCGACATCATCGAGACCGGCGGCAAGGTGGTGAAGAACGTCGTCGGCTACGACCTGACGCACCTGCTGGTGGGGTCGGAGGGCACGCTCGCCGTCATCACCCGCATCATCCTGCGCCTCGTGCCGAAACCGCCGGTGCAGTCCACGCTGCGGGCGACCTTCCGCACCATTGACGACGCCGTGCAGGCGGTGAGCAACGTGATCCGGATGCGGGTGATCCCGGCCGCGGTGGAGTTGATCGACGGCGACTCGCTCGAAGCGGTGGCGAAGTATCTGGACGTCCGGTCGCTCGCGCCCGAAGGCACCGGCGCGCTGCTGCTGCTCGAAGTGGACGGCCTGGCCGAGGCGGTCAACGAAGAGGCGACCCGCTGCGAACGCGCCTGCCGCGACGCCGGCGCCACCGAGATCCTGCGGGCGCGCGACGAGGCCGAGCGCCAGGAGATCTGGCGCGTCCGCCGCGAGCTGTCGCCGGCGCTCAAAGTGATCACGCCGATCAAGTTCAACCACGACGTCGTCGTGCCCAAGGGGCGCATCCCTCAGCTGTTCCGGCTGGTGGACGGCATCAAGCAGGAATATCGGCTGAGGATTCCGTGCTTCGGGCACGCCGGCGACGGCAACATCCACGTCAACATCATGGTGACGCCTGGCGACGAGGACGAGATGCGCCGCGCGCATGAGGCCGAACGCGCGCTGTTCGAGGGCGTGGTCGCGCTCGAAGGTTCCATCAGCGGCGAGCACGGCATCGGTTTCGCCAAGGCCAAGTATCTGCCGCTGGAGCTCGACCCGCAAACCATCGCAGTGATGAAGCGCGTCAAGGCCGCCTTCGACCCCGCAGGGCTGCTTAACCCTGGAAAGATCTTTCCACCGGAGGGGTAGGTCGGGGCACGCGCGACCTAAAGGTCGCGCCAACTGGGCGCTAGCCTAGGAACAGGTACGGGTAATCGTCGGGGGTCATCGATCAGGCGCGCTTTCACGGGGTTTTCACGGATATATCGCAGGTACCGGCGGGGGTCTTCGTCCTCGCGCAGGATTCGATCGAAGTAGCCGCGGCCCCACAGCGGGATCCCTGACTGCTTTTTGAAGTAGTAGCTCGATAACTGCTTCGCGAGCTTGACGAACGCGCGCCGGTCGGCCTCCGCCGTCGTCCCCTGAACGAGCAAGTGGAGATGGTCAGGCATATAGCAGGCGGCAGAAATTTCAAACCGACTTTTTACCGCGGCGCGCAGAATCTGCGTACGACAACATTCCACGACCGGCGCGTCGACGAAAAACCTGGCGCGCGCGTTCGTCAGGCTTGTCAGGAAGTACAGCCGCGCGCCGACATAGCTGCAGCCGGGCAGGCGCCGGACTGATCGAGGGGGCACCCCGCAGCCCTAGCAAATCTCCGACCAGCCCAGAAAGAGTCTGGGCCCAGTTGGCGCAGCCTTTAGGCTGCGCGCTAGGTTACGATCCGCCGATGATGACCCAGGCCCGAGTTCTTGCCGTGGCCACGCTGCTATTGGCGCTCGCGGTGGCTTCCCCGCGCGCCGCGGCGAATCGTCCAATCACCGAGGCCGATCTCTACAAGTTCACCTGGATCGCCGACCCCCAGATCTCTCCCGACGGAGCGACGGTCGCGTTCGTCCAGGTCACGGTGAACGAGAAGGACAACAACTACGAGTCCTCGCTCTACACCGTGCCCGCCGCCGGCGGGACGGCGCCGGCCCGGATCACCGGCAGCACGCGCGACACCACGCCGCGGTGGTCGCCGGACGGCCGGTGGATCGCCTTCGTCCGGTCCAACGAGAAGGAGACGCCGCAGATCTTCCTGTTGCCGATGCGCGGCGGGGAAGCGCGAGCGCTGACCGATTTGCCGAAGGGCACCGCCGGTCCCGTGTGGTCCCCGGACGGCCGCACGATCGCGTTCACGAGCACCACCGTCGCCGACGACATGAAGAAGCCCGATCCCGCCCCGAAAGCAGACCGGCAGTCGGACGTGAAGGTCGTCACGCGCGCCGTCTATCGCGCCAACGGCAAGCCGGCCTACATCGATGCCGATCGCCACGCCCACATCTGGACGATTCCCGTGAGCGACACGGGTGAGAAGGCCGAGGCGAAAGCGATCACCAGTGGCGAGTTCGACGAGCGCGGCCCGCAATGGTCGCGCGACGGGGCCACGCTCTACTTCGTGTCCGACCGCGTGGCCGAGTCGTACTACAACCCGGGTGACAGCGACATCTACAGCGTGCCGGCGGCCGGCGGCGCCATGACGAGGGTGGCCGGCATCGACGGGACGATCGGATCCGTCTCGGTGTCCCCGGACGGCACGCGCCTCGCGTTTGTCGGCGCGCTGTCCGGACAGCCGATCCGCTCCTACAGCCAGCCCGATCTCTGGGTCGTCGATGCGGCGGCGGGCAGCACGCCGAA
>JBKJRJ010000174.1:0-3841 GCA_046594705.1 Vicinamibacterales bacterium | reverse complement strand
TGGCACATCATGCGCAGAGGCACGACGACGTGGCGCGGCTCGAGCGTGCCCGAGGCGGCCTCCGCCAGCATCGGCGTGTAGAGCATGAAGTTCTCGGGACTGACGATGGTCGCCCCGCGCCGCCCGAGCAGCCGGGCGACGTAGGCGCCGGCGAAGCCGCCGCCTAGGATGAGGGTGCCGTTTCTGGCTGTACGCGAGCGGGCCATCTCGAGAAACCTGCTTGATATTGATAGTCATCATGGTAATCAGAAAAAGTCTCTTCTGCGATACGCGCAGCTCCACAGCGTCGTATTCGACACCGCAAGCCAGGTCACTTCCGCCTATTCAAGCCAAAAACAGGGCCAACTCGACCACTTCAAGCCCAACCCGCCGACCCCTCCCCGACCGGCCTGAACGGTTACGCCTGCGGAGTCGCGGGAGTTACGACAGCATCGGGTTGCTAAACTCGATACAGTCGATCGCGACAAACCTGAACCGGCACGCCAGCGCGCAGCCGAAGGAGCGTTTTTCCGTGGCTGACCTCGTCATCCGCAATCTTCACGCCAAGATCACCGACTCCGACAAGGAAATTCTCCGCGGCATCGACCTCGAGGTCTCGCGCGGTGAGATCCACGCGATCATGGGGCCGAACGGGTCCGGCAAGTCGACCCTCTCGCACGTCCTGATGGGCCACCCCGGCTACGAGGTGACCTCGGGCGACGTGACCTTCGACGGCACCGACGTGCTCGAGCTCCAGGCCGACGAGCGATCCAAGCTCGGTCTCTTCCTCTGCTTCCAGTACCCCTACGCCGTGCCCGGCGTGACGGTCGCGAACTTCCTGCGCACCGCCGTGAACGCCCACCGCGAGACCCCCATCCGGATCCCGGAGTTCCGGAAGCAGATGGAGGAGGCGATGAAGCTGCTCGAGGTCGACCGCAAGATGTCGAGCCGGTACCTCAACGACGGCTTCTCCGGCGGCGAGAAGAAGCGCCTCGAGATCCTGCAGCTGGCGATGCTCAAGCCGTCGCTCGCGATCCTCGACGAGACCGACTCCGGCCTCGACATCGACGCCCTCCAGGTCGTCGCGAAGGGCGTGAACCACCACATCGGCCCCGAGATGGGCGCGATCGTGATCACGCATTACCAGCGGATCCTCGACCACATCACGCCGAGCCACGTGCACGTGCTGATCGACGGTCGGATCGTCCGTTCCGGCGGGCCCGAGCTGGCGCACGAGCTCGAACGGTCCGGTTACGCGTCCCACATGGCGGAGGTCTGAAATGTCCGCGCTCGAGAATGACGCCAAGGCGATCGAGGGAATCGGCGACTCCTACAAGTACGGGTTCCACGACGACGAGAAGCCGGTCATCAAGGTCGAGCGCGGCCTGACCGAGGACACCATCCGCCAGATCTCGGCCCACAAGGCCGAGCCCGAGTGGATGCTCGACTATCGCCTGAAGTCGTACGAGATCTTCCGCAAGAAGCCGATGCCCGGCTGGGGTGCCGACCTCTCCGGCATCGACTTCGAGAACATCTTCTACTACCTGAAGCCGTCCGAGGAGAGCGCCCGCACCTGGGACGACGTCCCCGAGGACATCAAGAACACGTTCGAGCGCCTCGGCATCCCACAGGCCGAGCGCAAGTACCTCGCCGGCGTCGGCGCCCAGTACGAGTCCGAGGTCGTGTACCACAGCCTCCAGAAGGACCTCGAGGACAAGGGCGTCATCTTCTGCGACACCGACCAGGCGCTCCGTGACTACCCGGAGCTGTTCCGCGAGCACTGGGCCACGGTGATCCCGGCGAACGACAACAAGTTCTCCGCGCTGAACTCGGCCGTGTGGTCGGGCGGCTCGTTCATCTACGTGCCGAAGGGCGTCAAGGTCGAGCTGCCGCTGCAGGCCTACTTCCGCATCAACGCCCAGAACATGGGCCAGTTCGAGCGGACGCTGATCATCGTCGACGAGGGTGCCTACGTGCACTACGTCGAGGGGTGCACCGCGCCCACGTACTCGTCCGACTCGCTGCACTCCGCGGTCGTCGAGATCATCGTGCGCAAGGGCGGCCGCTGTCGCTACACGACCATCCAGAACTGGTCGAACAACGTCTACAACCTCGTCACGAAGCGCGCCATCGCCGAGGAGGACGCGACGATGGAGTGGGTCGACGGCAACCTCGGCTCCAAGGTGACGATGAAGTATCCGGCCGTGATCCTGAAGGGCGAGCGCGCCCACGGCGAGGTGCTGTCGATCGCCTTCGCGGGCGAGGGTCAGCATCAGGACGCCGGCGCGAAGATCACGCACATGGCGCCGCACACCTCCTCGGTGATCACCTCGAAGTCGATCTCCAAGGACGGCGGCCGGGCCTCGTACCGCGGCCTGCTGCGCGTCAACCCGGGTGCGCACGGATCGCGCTCGAAGGTCGTTTGCGACGCGCTGATCCTGGACGAGCACTCGCAGTCCGACACGTTCCCGTATATCAACATCGGCGAGAACGAGGTCGACATCGGTCACGAGGCCACGGTCTCGAAGATCGGCGAGGAGCAGCTCTACTACCTGATGAGCCGCGGTCTGGGCGAGGCCGAGGCCTCGGCGATGATCGTGGCCGGGTTCGTGGAGCCCATCACCAAGGAGCTCCCGCTCGAGTACGCCGTCGAGATGAACCGCCTGATCCTGCTGCAGATGGAGGGCTCCGTCGGATGACGGCCTTCCTCGCCGAACGCCGTCAGGCGGCCGCCGACCGCAGCGCCGCCCTGCCCGTCCCGACCATCAAGGACGAGCACTGGCGCTACACGAACCTGCGCGGCATCGACTTCGGGGCGTTTGCGCCGGTCGCCTCGCCGGTCGTGCTGTCCGGCGGCTCGCTGCCGGCCGGCGTCCTGTTCATGGACCTCGAGCGGGCGGCGATCGACCATCCCGAGCTCGTTGCGAAGCACCTCGGCGCGATCGTCGGCACCGACGAGAAGTTCGCGGCCGAGAACGCCGCGCTGTGGACCGACGGCGTCCTGGTGTACGTGCCGAAGGGCGTCCAGGTCGACGAGCCGCTGAAGGCCACCTTCACGATCTCCGAGCCCGGCGCCGCCCAGCAGTGGCGCGTGCTCGTGATCGCCGAGGAGGGCTCGCGCGTCGCCTTCATGGAAGAGCACGCCGAGGGCCAGCCGGGCTACGCCAACGGCGTCGCCGAGCTGCACGTCGGGGCGAACGCGCACGTCGAGTACGTGTCGTTCCAGCACCGCCATCTCGAGACGCTCCACTTCGCGTCGCACCGCGCCGAGGTGGCGCGTGACGCCGAGCTGGACTGGGTCGCGGTGGCGCTCGGGTCGAAGACCGGCAAGAGCCGCATGGAATCGCGCCTGACGGGTCCCGGGTCGACCGCGAAGCTGACAGGGGCGTACGTGCTCGACGGCACGCAGCACGTCGATCTCGACACGACCCAGGAGCACGACGCGCCGAACGCGACGTCCGACCTGTTCTTCAAAGGCGTGCTGTCCGAGTCGTCCCGATCGGTGTGGCGCGGCGTCATCCGGGTCGCCAAGGACGCGCAGAAGACCGACGCGTACCAGGAGAACCGCAACCTGGTGCTGTCGCCGAAGGCGCACGCCGACTCCATCCCGGGCCTCGAGATCAAGGCCAACGACGTCCGCTGCACGCACGGCGCGACGATCGGCCGCGTCGACCCCGAGGCGCTCTACTACCTGATGAGCCGCGGGCTCGACCGTCCGTCCGCCGAGCGACTGATCGTCGAGGGCTTCTTCGTCGACGCCTTCGCGCGCATCCGCTCGCCCGAGCTGCGCGAGCAGGTCCAGCAGGCGCTGCTCGCGAAGCTGCCGTGACGAGCTCGGCCCAGGTGCGCACCACGCTCGACG
>JBKJRJ010000492.1:0-3241 GCA_046594705.1 Vicinamibacterales bacterium | reverse complement strand
ACGGCCGCGCCGCGTCCGTCGCAGCGATCCAGAATCCACTTCAGCACGCGCAGGTTGTCGCCGAACCCCGGCCACAGGAAGCGGCCGGACTCGCCGGTGCGGAACCAGTTGACGCGGAAAATCTTCGGCGGCCGGGTCAGCTTCGCGCCGACGTCGAGCCAGTGCTGGAAGTAGTCCCCCATGTTGTAGCCGCAGAACGGCCACATCGCCATCGGATCGCGCCGCAGGACGCCGACCTTGCCGGTGGCCGCGGCGGTGGTTTCGGACGACAGCGTCGCGCCGAGGAAGGTGCCGTGCTGCCAGCTGCGGGCTTCGAACACCAGCGGAATCCGCCGCTGGCGGCGGGCGCCGAACAGGATGGCGTCGATGGGCACGCCGTTGGGGTTGTCGAACTCGGGCGACAGTGACGCGCACTGCGTCGCCGGCGCCGTGAACCGGCTGTTGGGGTGGGCCGCCTTCTCCCCGGTCGCCGGCGTCCACGGCCGGCCCTGCCAGTCGACGGCCTCGGCCGGCGCGGCATCGTCGTGCCCTTCCCACCACGGCGTGCCGTCGGGGCGCAGCGCCACGTTCGTGAAGATCGTGTTGCGCTGGATCATGTCGAACGCCGTCGGGTTCGTCCTCCGGCTGGTGCCGGGGACGACGCCGAAGAACCCCGATTCGGGGTTCACCGCCCACAGCCGGCCGTCGGCGCCGGGCCGCAACCACGCGATGTCGTCGCCGACGGTGGTGGCCTTCCACCCGGGCAACTCCTTCGGCGGCACCAGCATCGCCAGATTGGTCTTGCCGCACGCCGACGGAAACGCGCCCGCGACGTAGCGCCTCCGCTGCTGCGGATCTTCCAGGCCGAGGATGAGCATGTGCTCGGCCAGCCAGCCTTCTTTCCGGGCGAGGAAACTCGCCAGCCGCAGCGCCATGCACTTCTTGCCGAGCAGGGCGTTGCCGCCATAGCCGGACCCGATCGACCACACGGTGTTGCTCTCGGGAAAGTGCATGATGAAGCGCCGGTCGGGGCTGCGGTCGCCGAGCGAGTGCAGGCAGCGCGTGAAGTCGTCCGACGCCCCGAGGTGCGCGAGTGCGGCGGCCCCCACGCGCGTCATGATCCGCATGCTGAGGACCACGTACTTGCTGTCGGTGATCTCAACGCCGACCTTCGAGAACCGCGACCCCGGCGGGCCCATCAGGAACGGCACCACATACATCGTGCGGCCCTGCATCGAGCCGGTGAAGAGCGGCGTGAGCTTCGCCATCGCGTCGGCGGCAGGCATCCAGTTGTTGTTGGGGCCGGCGTCCTCTTTCTGCGCGGTGCAGACGAAGGTGAGATGCTCGGTGCGGGCGACGTCGTGGGTGGCGCTGCGATGGAGGTAGCAGCCGGGCATTTTCTGCTGGTTGAGGGCGATCAGCTCGCCGGTGGCCACGCTCTCCGCGATCAGCGTGTCCCGTTCGGCGTCAGAACCGTCGCAGACGAGGATGCGGTCGGGGCGCGTCATGGCCGCGATTTCGTCTACCCACGCGCGGATGCCGGAATGCGTCAAGGTGCCCGTGTCAGTCATCCCATTCATTTTATCGATTGCAGCCAGGTCTTCGCGACCGCGAAATCCGAGGGCATGAGCTGGTGCCCGGCGGGTTGCCAGTGGACCTCGACATCGGCCCCGGCGGCTTGCAGCAGCCGCGCCAGCCGTTCGGTCTCGTCGGGGGCGACGATCGGATCGATCCGGCCGTTGGAGATCAGGACGCGGGTTCCGGCGAGCGGCGCGTCTGACCGGAGATCGGGCACCAACGGCACCATCGCGCGGAACAGGATGGCGCCCGCGAGGACCCCCGGGTGGAGCAGCATGGTCGCGGCCGCGATGTTCGCCCCGTTCGAGAAACCCATCGCGACGACCCGCGCGGGATCGAAGCGATAGTGCGCCGCCGCGGCGGCCACGAACGCGGCGAGCTCGCGGGCACGCCGCTCGACGTCCTCGACATCGAACACGCCTTCCGAGAGGCGACGGAAGAAACGGGGCATCCCGTTCTCGAGCACCTGGCCCCGCGGGCTGAGCAGGGCGGCGCCTGCGGCTAATCCGCCAAGCGGCAGCATGTCCTGTTCGTCGCCGCCGGTGCCGTGCAGCAGCAACAACGTCAGCGCGCCGGCCGCCTGGGCCGGCTTGAAGACGTGGACGAAGCCGAGATCCGGTGTCATGCCGGCCCCCGATCGGGCCCGGGCGCGTGTTGGTCGGGGGAAGGGGTCGTCAGCCTGGGGAGGGCTCGCTCGATCTCGGCGCGCGACGCCTCGAACGACGGCGGCAGCACCAGTGATTCGCCGAGATGCGCGGGGTCTTCATCCACGGCGAAGCCGGGCCCTTCGGTCGCGATCTCGAACAGGACGCCCCCGGGTTCTCTAAAGTAGACGGACTTGAACCAGAACCGATCGATGACGTCGGTGGGCTGCCCGCCTGCCGCGGCGACCTGCGCGCGGACGATCAGTTCCTCGTCCAGGTCCGCGACCGCCCAGGCCAGGTGGTGCACGGCGCCGACGCCCCAGGCGCCGCGGCGCTCGTGCGGCGTTTCGCGGATGTCGACCACGCCGGGGGCGCCGTCGACGCCGTAGCGGGTCCAGCCCCGCTCGCGGCCGATCTCGGTGAAGCCGAGCGCGCGGGACAGGAAGGCGGCGGTGGCGGCCGCCTCGTGCTCCCACATCTGCGCGCCGTAGAGACCGCGGATCTGGCGCTCGGGCGGGATGGGACTGCCGTCCCAGGGGGTGAACGCCCGCGGCGCGGCATGGCCGCTCTCCGTGAGGGCGACCCGCATACCGTGCACGTCCACCAGCGGCAGCACGCGATCGCCGAAACGTGTCTCGATCGGGCTGACGGCGACGCCGTAGTGTTCGAGGCGCCCCCCCCACCAGTCGAGGGTGCCGGCCGGCACCTCTAATCCGACCTCGACGGCGAGGCCGTGGCCGATTCGGGGCGGCGCCAGCTGGGCCCACGGGAAGAAGGTCAGGTCGGTGCCTGGGTGTCCCTCGGCATCGGCATAGAACAGGTGGTAGGTGGAGGGATCGTCCTGGTTGATGCTGCGCTTGACCAGGCGCATCCCGAGGATTCCGGCGTAAAAATCGAGATTCTCCTGCGCCGGGCCGGCGATGGCGGTGATGTGGTGCAGGCCGTGGACGGCCGTCACCGCCCCCTGCGACGCGCGAAGTGAAATCGGTGGCATGATACTCCGTGGCAGAGTCGGCAAGGTGCGATCTGTCTTGCTTACC